>NZ_JBHYPS010000021.1:0-46576 GCF_042746075.1 Streptomyces sp. NPDC058758
TGCAGGGGGGACCCTGTGGGAGAGTAGGACACCGCCGAACAATTTTTAGCCTCAACCCCCGGACATCGTCCGGGGGTTGAGGCATTTTTGCGTTCCGGAGAAGCAGGGGAGGACACGTCGCTTCCCTTCTTCCGGGGGCGGGCCTACCGTCTGCGGTTCGGCGCGACTGTCGGACGGATCCCGGGAGCTGCCTTGCGTACACGTCCACCCCGTCGACGGAGCCGCGCGGCGGTCGCCGCCACCGTCCTCGCGGTCATGCTGCCGGCCGGATCGGCACCCGTCGCCCGGAGCGACGAGATACCGCTCGCGCTCGGACACCGGCTGGTCGACCCCTACGAGGGCGCCCCCGCCACCGCCAGGCCGCTGCCCGGCGCCGGGCCCGCCCAGCATCCGTACCTCGCCCCCAACGGACGCAGCGGGATGCACGCCGACGGGGCCGGCAGCGGAACCCACCCCTACCCCGCGCCGCTCGGACGCGCGCCGCGGGTCACCAGCGAACGCATGGCCTTCCTCGGCGGGGAGTGCGCGACCGTCACCTTCGACACGGGCGGGCGGCTGATCACCGTCTGCGGGACGTTCACGGGCTTCCTCCTGAAGCTCCTCGACCCGCGCAGCCTGGACACGCTCGCCGAGTACCGGCTGCCACAGCGGCCCTCCACCGTCGAGGCCGTCACCCGGCTCGACTGGGGGAAGATCTTCAAGGACACCTCCGGAGGGGCCTACTTCTACCTCGACGACCGCGACCGGGTGGTCCTCGCCGACTCCCGGCAGCACGTGCTGCGGATCGCGCACGGCCGGAAGGCCGACGGCGGCTGGGAGTTCACCGTCGAGGACGACTGGGACCTGACCCCGCTCGTCCCGCACGACTGCGCCGGCTGGACGAACCCCTTCCCCGACGGAGTGTGCGACCCCGTCACCGCCGTGATGCCGGACTGGGACGGGCGGATCTGGTGGGTCACCCGGCTCGGGCGGGTCGGGACCGTCGACCCCGCCACCGGGACGCTGCGGGCGGTCCGGCTCGACGGGGAGGAGATCCAGAACTCCTTCTCCGTCGCGCAGGACGGCGTCTCCCTCGTCACCGACCACGCGCTGTACGCCTTCCGGGCCCGCTCCGACGGGACGCCGGAGGTCGTCTGGCGGGAGGAGTACGACCGGGGCACCGGGACCAAGCCCGGTTCGGTGAACCAGGGGTCGGGGACCACGCCCGACCTCTTCGGCAGCCGCGAGGCCTACGTGGCCATCACCGACAACGCCGACGACCGGATGAACGTCCTCGTCTACCGGCGGGGAGCCGGCGTGCCCGCCGGAGAACGCCTCGTCTGCGCGGTGCCGGTCTTCGAGGCCGGGGCCTCCACCACCGACAACTCCCTGATCAGCTGGGGCGACAGCCTCGTGGTGGAGAACAACTACGGGTACGAGAACCCCTCGTCGCTCGGGTTCGGGCGAAGCGTGGTGGGCGGGGCGACCCGGATCGACGTGCGGGCCGACGGCAGCGGGTGCGACGTCGTCTGGGAGAGCGACGTGCGGTCGCCCTCCACCGTGCCCAAGCTCTCCACCGCCAACGGGCTGCTCTACTTCTACGAGAAGCGCCCCAGCGCCCTCGGCATCGACGCCTGGTACCTGACGGCCGTCGACTTCCGCACCGGCGCACGGGTCTTCTCGCGCTTCACCGGAACCGGACTCGCCTACGACAACAACTGGGCGCCGGTCACGCTCGGGCCCGACGGCACCGCCTACGTCGGGGTCTTCAACGGGATCGTCGCCGTGCGCGACACCCGCTGAGACCGGGCGGCGCGCCGGTCCCGCACCGCCGGGATCACTCCATGGGAGGCATCTCGCCGACCGTCGTCCGGACGTCGATCACGGCGAAGACGGCGCCCTGGGTGTCGAGGAGGGTGGCGAAGCGGCCGAAGGGGCTGTCCATCGGGCCGAAGACCTTGCGCCCGCCCAGGCTGAGGGCCGTGTCGACCGCCAGGTCGCAGTTGTCGACGGCGAAGTACACCTGGACGTGGTTGGGGACGTCCGGGGGGAAGTCCTCGGGGGCCATCCTCATCCGGCCGAGGAGCGGGTCGGCGCCGAAGTCGAAGACCTTGTAGTCCATGTCGCCGGTCATCCTCCTCGCGCGGTAGCCGAAGACGCTCGTGAAGAAGGCGTCGGACTTCTCGGGCTCGCGGGTGAAGACCTCGGCCCACACGAACGAGCCGGGCTCCCCTTCGAGTTCGAAGCCCTCGTGGACGCCGGCCTGCCAGAGGCCGAAGACCACGCCCGACGGATCACGGGCGATGCACATCGAGCCGAAGTCGCCGACCCGCATCGGCTCCATCAGCAGCGTGCCGCCCGCGGTCCGGATCTTCTCCGCCGTGGCGGCGACGTCGTCCGAGGCGAAGTAGAGACACCAGGCGGACTGCGGCGGAGCGTCGCCACCGGGCATCGGCGGGACGATCGCGGCGACCGCCTTCCCGTCCTTGTACGCCTGGGTGTAGTTGCCGAACTCCGTCGCCTCCTCGCCGAAGGTCCAGCCCAGCACGTCGGCGTAGAACGTCTTGGCGCCCCGGGCGTCGGTGAACATCGCGTCGGTCCAGACCGGGGTGCCTTCGGGTCGTGCGGCCATGAGGAGACTCTCGCTTCCGATCGATGACGTGGTGCGGGGTGTGCGGCCCTTGTCCACGCTAGTCACGACCGGACCGGCACGCGCGGCGGCGCGGCCGGGGTCAGCGGGGCAGGCGGGTGAGGCCGTAGCGGTGGAACGGGGCCCGGGGGAGGGCCAGGTCCGGCCGCCAGGCCGCGAGGACCTGCGCGGACGGCAGGAAGAGGGCCACCGGCAGCTCGTCCGGAGAGGTCCAGCGCCAGCGCGCGATCTTCGTGGGCTCGGCCACGGCCGGGCTGCCCGTGAAGGTCCGCACCACCGTGGCCGCCGTGATCCGGGTCAGCCGCGACGAGGTCACCGTGTCGAGGAGCAGACCGACGACCTCCACGTCGGCCGGCCCGGTGCGGAGCGTGGTCTCCTCGGCCAGCTCGCGGGCCGCGGCCTCCTCGATCGACTCGCCCGGCTCCACCCCGCCGCCCGGAAGCTCCCAGACCCCCGAGTGATCCAGGCCCAGCAGGACCCGGCCGTCACCGTCCAGGACGACGATCCCGGCGCCCAGGGCGGCGCCCGGGGACGGCGGGCGGGTGTTGCGGGCTGCGGCGGCGGGATCGGAGGCGTACGCGTCGGACGTCATGCACCCTGTCTACCAGGTGCCCCGGGCGGGACCACCGCCACCGGGCAGGCGGCGTGCTGGAGCACCGCGTGCGCCACCGAACCCACCAGGAGCTCCGCCACGCGGTGGCGGTGGTGCCGGCCCACGACCAGGAGGGCCGCGTCCGCGGAGGCGTCCACCAGCAGGCCCGCCGCGTCGCCCGGCGCCACCGTCCGCACCAGCTCCACGCCCGGGCGGGCTTCCGCGAAGGGCCGCAGCCGGGCCTCCTGCTCCCGCCGGGCCTCGGCCAGCAGCTCCTCGGTGTCGTCCGCGAGGGGCAGCGGCGGCGGCAGCTGGAAGGCGGGGGAGGGCGCGGCGGCCAGCGCGGGCGGGGCCGGCGGGAGGCGGAGCGCGGTGACGGCCTCCAGGGGCACGCGGCGGAGCGCGGCGGTCGCGAAGGCGAAGCCGATCACCTCGTCCGGGGTCTCCTCCGGATGCAGGCCGAGCAGGACGCGGCCGGCCTCCGGGCCGCTGTCCAGGGCCCCCGTCCGGGCCTCGTGGGGAACCACCACCAGCGGGCAGGGCGAGCGGGCCGCCAGCGACCGGCCGGTGGAGCCGAGCAGGAGACTGGCGAAGCCGCCGTGGCCGCGCGAGCCCGTCACCAGGAGGCGTGCGCCCCGGGCGGCCTCGGGGAGCACGTCGGTGACGGTGCCGTCCAGGGAGGCGTACCGCACGGGGACCGCGTGGCCGCGCTCCTCCACGACGGTCCGGACCGCGTCCAGGACCGTGTCGGGCAGCTCCGGCTCCGTGCCCAGCGAGGCGATCCGGGCCGCGCCCAGCTGGAGGGCCTCGGAGCGGACGTGGGCCACGACGAGCGGCGCGGTCAGCGCCTCGGCGGCGCCCAGCGCCCACGCGAGGGCGCGGAGACTGTGCTCGGAGCCGTCCACGGCGGCGACGACGGGAGGATCGCTCTCCATGTTCATGAGGGAATGCCTCCCTCGTCCGGCGCCGCGCCACGCCGGTGGATCAGCGGAGGATCAGGCGCCCTGCTCGCGGGCGGCCCGCTCGGCCTCGCGCTGGGCGTTGCGCTCCTTGATGCGGACGGTCTCCTTGCGGACGTCGGCCTGGGTGGCGCGCTCCTTCACCAGCCACTCCGGGGCCTCGGCCTTGAGGGCCTCGATCTGCTCGGTGGTCAGGGGCTCGGTGATCCCGCCGCGGGCGAGACCGGAGATGGAGACGCCCAGCTTGGAGGCGACCACGGGGCGCGGGTGCGGGCCGTTGAGCCGCAGCTCCTTCAGCCAGGCCGGCGGGTTCGCCTGGAGCTCGTTCAGCTCGGAGCGCGAGACGACACCCTCCTGGAACTCGGCGGGGGTGGCCTCGAGGTACACGCCCAGCTTCTTGGCCGCGGTGGCCGGCTTCATCGTCTGGGAGTTCTGGTGCGTCGTCATGGGTCAAGGGTATCGAGACCCCGGGCCTCCTCCGACCACGGCCGCCCTCCCCACCTGCGCCGACGGGTCCGTCCGCGCGGGCGGGAGGCCCGGCGGCGGGTAATCTTGCGGGGTGACAGACTCCCCGCTCGCCCCCGCCCCCGACGCCACGGCCTTCCGGCTCGCCTACGTGCCCGGGGTGACGCCCTCGAAGTGGGTGCGGATCTGGGAGCAGCGGCTGCCCGACGTGCCGCTCAGGCTCGTGCAGGTCACGCCCGGCGAGGCCTTCGGGACGCTGCGGGACGGCGGCGCCGACGCGGCGCTGCTGCGGCTGCCGGTCGACGGCGAGGACCTGAGCGCGATCCCGCTGTACGAGGAGACGAGCGTGGTGATCCTGCCGAAGGACCACCACTTCGCCGCGGCCGAGGAGCTGACCCCGGAGGACCTGGCGGAGGAGCTGGTGCTGCACCCGCTGGACGACACCCTCGGCTGGGAGGCCCCGCCCGGGCGGCCCGCCTTCCAGCGGCCGGAGACCACCGCCGACGCGGTCGAGCTGGTCGCCGCCGGGGTGGGACTGCTCGTCGCCCCGCAGTCGCTGGCCCGGCTGCACCACCGCAAGGACCTCACGTACCGCACGATCGGCGGGGTGCCGCAGTCGCGGGTGGCGCTCTCCTGGCCGAAGGCCGAGGAGGCCCCCGACCTGGTGGAGGAGTTCATCGGGATCGTGCGCGGCCGGACGGTCAACAGCACCCGGGGGCGGCGCGCGGAGGCGCAGAAGGGCCAGAAGGCCGTGAAGGCGGCCCCGAAGCCCGCGAAGAAGGCGGCGGGGGCGAAGCCGGGCCGGTCCCAGAAGCCCGCGAAGCCCGCCAAGGGCAAGGGCGGTGCCGCCGGGCGCGGCGGGAAGCCCCGCCGCGGGCGCTGAGCGGGGCCCTCGGCATACTCCTCCTGATGATCGATCGCCCGCTCCCGCGGGCGGCGAGAGAACAGGAGAAGCCTTTGGCAGCCAGTTTCAGGACCGTCGTCGAGGTGGCGCCCGACCGCCTCGAAGAGGCCCGGTCGATCGACCGGGTCTTCCAGGAGGCGATCGCGCCCGCCACCGTCGACTTCGACTTCGAGGCCGTCCACCGGGCCGCCGCGGCCGTCCCGGACAGCACCGTCGTCCGGATGGTGCGCGGCTGGGGCCTCAAGGAGCACGCGCCGCTGCTCGTCATGGTGCTCTCGCTGAAGGAGGCCGTCCGCCAGGCCCTGCCGGCCGAGTGCGCGGAGGCGGGCTTCTGGGGGACGGTGGAGCGGGAGCTGGTCGCCGCGTTCACCGGGCTCGGCGAGCAGGAGGGACAGCCGGGGCTGTCGTTCTACGAGGAGTCCCCCGAGCGCACCCGCTACTACCGTGACCTCTTCTTCGCCCTCCAGGACGAGGGCGCGGGCGAGGCCCTGCACGCGCTCGCGTTCTGCGTGGACGTGACCGTCGAGCTGCCGAAGGAGCAGGTGCTCGGGCTCGGTCTGACGGACACGGCGCCGTTCGCCGTCGGGCTGAACGCGATCGTGCTGCGGCGTCCGCTCGCCGTCGCCGCCTGATCGTCCCCCGTCCGCCGGCCCGCCGTCCCGGGCCGGATCCTCAGTGGGGCCACGGGCCGTAGTTGTCGCCCGTAGCGCCGTCGCCGTTTCCGCCGTTCCCGTTGCCGTTGGTGCCGCGCCGCCGGGCGACGAGGGGCACCGCGAACCAGCAGAGCGCCAGCCACAGCGCCATCACGGCGACCAGCCAGACCGCGAGGGCGTCGTCCAGTGCCATCCGCATGATCAGCAGGAACGTCGACACCATCGTCAGGTAGAGCAGCACCACGCCGACCAGCGTCAGGCGCGCCGCCCAGTTCACCGTCTCCGGTTTGAGCCGGCGTCCCGCCACCAGCCGGTGCACCGCGACCGGGGCGACGAGCGCCCCCGTGGTCGCCGCTCCCAGGAACACCGTGACCACGTAGATGGTCCGGTCGGTCGTGCCCAGCTCGGCGAAGCGCGGCTGGAAGACGACGGCGACGAGGAAGCCGAAGAGGATCTGGGTGCCCGTCTGGGCGACCCGCAGTTCCTGGAGGAGTTCGTTCCAGCGCCGGTCGGCCCGTTGCGCGGGGCTCTCCCCGCGCCCGTCGTCGTGCGGAACTCCCTGGACGGCCATACGGGGCGAGTGCCCCCACGCCCGCCCCGCATGCCTTCCCGCTGGGGTGCGCCTTCTCCGCGCGCACCCCGTCCGTGTCAGCCCACCGGCCCGCGCAGGCGGCTCCGGCGGGCCGCCGCGACCAGCTCGGGGACCGTCGCGAGCTTGACCCGCGGCCGTCCGGCCGCCGCGCCCCGGGCCCGTTCGGCGCGGTCGATGGCGGCGAGGCCGCGGGCGTCCACCAGCCGGGCGCCGCGGCTGCGGGCGAGCCGGGTGAAGTCCTTCGCGGAACCGGAGGGCTTCGGGAGGCGGCCGTCGACGGCGTCGGCGAGCAGGCTGCCGACGGTCTCGGCGGCGCAGCTCCGGTTGGCGCCGATGCCGCCCGAGGGGCCGCGCTTGATCCAGCCGACGACATAGGTGCCGGTCATGCCGTCGACCCGGCCCGCGGTGTGCGGGACGGTGCCGGTGGTCTCGTCGAAGGGGAGGCCGGCGAGGGGGACGCCCCGGTAGCCGATGGCGCGGACGAGGAGGCCGGCCGGGATGTCCGTGGGGCCGTCGGCGCCGCCGGCGCGGACCGCGCGGACCGCGTCGGGGCCGAGGGCCTCCTGGGGTGCCGAGTGGAAGCGCAGGACGATCCGGCGCCGGCCGGTGTCGGGGTTCCGCGCCCAGTCGACGGTCTCGCGGGCGGCGTCCTTGAGGAGGGCGGCCCGGTCGCCGGGGGCGGCGGCGTCGATCGCCTCGGCGATCCGGGGGTCGTGGGTGTCGACGACGAGGTCGACGCCGGGGAGGTCCGCGAGGGCGAGGATCTCGGAGGCGGTGTACGCGGCGTCCTCGGGGCCGCGCCGGCCGAGCAGCACGACCTCGCGCAGCCGCGAGCCGCGCAGGGCGGCGAGGGCGTGGTCGGCGATGTCGGTGGTGGCGAGGGCGTCGGGGTCGGCGACGAGGACGCGGGCCACGTCGAGGGCGACGTTGCCGGTGCCGACGACCACGGCCCGCTCGGCCGTGCCCGGGGCGACGGCGTCGGGGGCGGTCTCCGGGTGGGCGTTGTACCAGGAGACGAGGGAGGTCGCGGAGAGGCTGCCGGGCAGGTCCTCGCCGGGGATGCCGAGGCGCCGGTCGGAGGGGGCGCCGACCGCGTACACGACCGCGTCGTGGTGGGCGGCCAGTTCCTCGGGGGTGACGTCCTTGCCGATCTCCACGCCGAGCCGGACGGTGGCCCGGGGGTGGGTGTGGAAGCGGGCGAGGCTGTCGCCGGCCCCCTTGGTGCCCGGGTGGTCGGGGGCGACGCCGTAGCGGACGAGCCCGCCGGCCACCGGGAGCCGGTCGATGAGGGTGACCTCGGCGTTGGTGTGCAGGAGCAGGTCCTCGGCGGCGTACATGCCGGCGGGGCCGGTGCCGACGACCGCGACCCGGATCGGGGCGAAGTCGGAGGGCAGCGAGCGTCCGAAGGAGGGCTCGCCCCAGGGGTGGAAGGTGGGGGAGGCGAGGACGGGGGCGGGTTCGCGGCCCTCGTAGTGGGCGGCGTTGATCGCCTCGTACTTCTTCAGCGGCCCGGTGAGCCGGTCGACCGGGAAGATCGCGTCGACCGGGCAGGCGTCGGCGCAGGCGCCGCAGTCGATGCAGCTCTTCGGGTCGACGTAGAGCATCTCGGTGGTGCCGAAGTCCGGCTCCTCGGGCGTCGGGTGGATGCAGTTGACCGGGCAGACGGCGACGCAGGTGGCGTCGGAGCAGCAGGTCTGGGTGATGGCGTAGGTCATGGCGGCGGCTCGGCTCGGCTCGTCGGGGTCGGGTCAGAGGAGGTGGGCGCGCTGGTAGAAGCGGATGGCGGGCCGGGTCAGCATGCCGACGTCGCCGAGGAACTCCATGAGGCCGGAGCAGCTGGCGCGGAGCCGGGCCTTGTAGTGCTCGTTGGCGGCGGCCTCGCGGCGGGCGCGCTCGGGGTCGAGGCCGGCCCGGACGTACACCTCGGGGTTCACCAGGCTGGTGATGATGTAGTACGCGGCGATGGCGACGATCAGGGCCTGGAAGTGACGGCGGGCGCGGCCGGCGCGGGCGAGGTTGCGCCGGGTCTCGTCCCGGGCGAACTTCATGTGCCGGGACTCCTCGACCACGTGGATGTTGTTGATGGTCCGCACGAAGGGGACCACCCGCTCGTCGCGCATCCAGTCGCGCTGCATGACGTCGAGGACCTCCTCGGCGACGAGGATGCCGGCGTAGGCGGCCTCGCCGAAGCCGACGGTCTTCATGACCCGGCCGAGCTCCATGACGGCCCGCTTGGGGCGGTAGGCGGGGGCGCCGAGCTTCTGGGAGCCGCGGGCGAACATGATCGAGTGGCGGCACTCGTCGGCGATCTCGGTGAGCGCCCACTGGAAGCGGGGGTCGGTGTGGTCGGTGCGGTAGATGTCCCGCAGGACCAGCTGCTGGAGGATCATCTCGAACCAGATGCCGGTGGAGGCGACGGAGGCGGACTCCTGGCGGGTCAGCTCCTTCTGCTGCTCCTCGGTCATCTCGTTCCAGTACGCGGTGCCGTAGAGGCTGTTCCACTCGGGGCTCTGGCCGTGGAAGTCCTTGTCGAGCGGGGTGTCCCAGTCGACCTCGACGGCGGGGTCGTAGCTGAGCTTGGCGGCCGAGCGGAGGAGCCGTTCGGCGACGTCGTCCTGGTCGTGGTGGTCCGGGCGAACGGTGCTGCTGGCCATCGTTGCGGCTCCTTGGGTCACGCGGTCGGCTCTGGTGTCGTTTCCCGCTTGTTAGACATCGCGTCTAGCAAGCTTGTTAGACGGAACGTATAGCAAGGGTGGCGCCCGGGCTACCCCCCGGTACGGACTTTCTCGGCCGGGCACGCGAAGGGGGCCGGAGCGCGGGCGCTCCGGCCCCCTCGGGGACCTGCGGATCGGGAGGCGCGGATCAGAAGGTCAGGTTCCAGGCGTCGATCTTCCCGGTGTCCGCGCTCGCGTTGTCGCCGACGCGGAGCTTCCAGACGCCGTTGGCCACCTCGGTGGAGGCGTTGACCGTGTACGTCTGGAGGATGTTGTCGGTGCCGCTGCCGGTCCGGTTGTGCAGGTTGTAGACCGAGCCGTCGGGGGCGACCAGGTCGACCTTGAGGTCGCCGATGTAGGTGTGCTTGATGTCCACGCCCACCTTGAGGGTGGCCGGCGCGTTGCCGGTGACGCCGCTGACGGTGATCGCGCTCTCGACGGTGGTGTTGTCGGGGACGGTCACGTCGGTGAGGTTCTCGAAGTACTTGCCGGGCTGGGGCGGGGTCGAGCCGCCGACGGCCTTGAGGGCGTCCACGCGGCCCTCGCCGAAGAAGCTGTTCTTCGCCGTGGTGCCGGTGCAGCGGGCGTCCGACGGGCAGGCCAGGTCGGTGGCCTGCTCGGCGAGCCTGGCGCGCAGGTCCGCCGGGGTGTACGACGGGTTGGCGCTGGCCAGCAGGGCGGCGACGCCCGCGACGTGCGGCGAGGCCATCGACGTACCGCTCAGCGAGGAGTACTTGCCGCCGGGGACCGTGCTGTACACGGACTCGCCGGGCGCGGAGACCTCGATGACGTCCCGGCCGTAGTTGGAGAACGAGGCCTTGGACGTGCCGCTGGTGCCGTTGGCGGAGACCGTGACGACGCCCGGCAGCTCGGCCGGGATGTCGAGGCAGTCGTTGGTGATCGTGCGGCTCACCGGCGTCGAGTCGTTGGGGCTCGACGTGTCGGTGGTCTTGTTGGCCAGGTCGACGTTGGAGTTGCCGGCCGCCGCGACCTGGAGCGAGCCCTTGCCGTCGGCGTAGGCCTGGGCACGGCCCACGCCCTCCAGGATGGCCGCCTGGTCCAGGTTGTTCGGGCAGTTGAACTGCCACGGGTCGGTGTAGTAGCTGTTGTTGGTGACCTTGAAGCCGTGGTCACCGGCCCACACCAGGCCGCAGATGGTGTTCTCGGCGAAGAAGAGGGTGCTGCCGGGCTCGGCGATGCGCACCGAGGAGATCTTCACGCCCGGCGCGACGCCGATGGCGCCCTTGCCGTTCTTGGCCGCCGCGACCGTGCCGGCCACGTGGGTGCCGTGCTGGTCGACGTCGCGCCAGGCGCCGGCGCGGGTGTCCGCCTTGCCGTAGGCGCAGGAGACCGAGTCGGCGGCGTTGAAGTTCGGCGCCAGGTCCTGGTGCTGGTCGTCGACGCCGGTGTCCAGGATGCCGACCTTGACGGTGGCGGAGCCCTGGTTGACCGCCCAGGCCTGGTCGGCCTTGATCTGGGTCATGTCCGAGCGGACGGGCTCCGTGGTCGGGGCGGCCGACTGCGCCGGGTTGGCCGGGAGGGCCGGGTTGTAGGCGTCGGCCGGGACGTCCGAGGTGCGCGTCGCTCCGACCTTCTGCACGCCCGCGACGCCGCGCATGGTGGTGGCGAAGGAGGCGGAGGTCGAGTGGGCGACGACGACGCCGATGGCGTCGAAGGAGGAGAAGACCGAACCGCCGTTGGCGGCCACGGCGTTGCGGACCGCGGTGGTGTCACCGGGGGCGGTGATCACCAGGTAGGCGCGGGTGCCGGCGGCCCAGGCGGCCGGGGCCGCGGGCGCCTGCTGGGCGGCCCTGGAGCTCGCGGTGAAGGCGGCGAGCGGCTCGTTGTCGAGCGGGGCGGCCTGGGCGAAGGAGACCGGGCCCGCGAGGGCCAGGGTCGTGCCGAGGGCGATCGCCGCGATTCTCATCCGGCCGGATATGTGGGAAAACAATGCGTCCTCCGATGGCCCGGTGGCGCGGGTGGCGCCGGCCGGGCCCTGTGATGTGTGGGGTGGACGCAAGATCCCAGACGGGCGGGTGCGGAGGGAAGCCTTCTGTCCGACTGGTCCGCCCGCGTAACAGAATCTTGACTTGAACATGTCGAGAAGGGGGCGGATTTCCTCCTCTGCCCCCTTCTCGCGGGATCACTTCAGGTACGGACCTGCCGCGCCGATCTTCCCGGGACCGTTCAGGACGTACACCCGCAGGTTGCCCTTGCCGGGGGCGCCGACCGACAGGGTGCCGTTGGTGACGGTCCGCACGTCGCCGGTGACGGCGTCGGTGTAGGTGCCGTTGGGGATGCCGCCGTACGTGGCGCCGCCGGAGACCGTCACGAGGGCGAAGCTGTCCGTGGAGCCGCTGGTGTAGCGGCGCTTGAAGGCCATGCCGCCCGAGATGCCCTCGGTGGAGTACTGGCCCATCTGGAGCGCGGGGATCGCCCGCCGGATCTCGTTGAGCCGCTGCACGTGCTTGACCAGGGGCTGCTGGAGGGTGGTCGCCACCTGGCCGCTCGCCGCGGACACCTTCGAGAAGTCGGAGGCGGTGACGCTGCCGGCCACGTGGGCGCCGTAGTAGGCGCGGCCGGTGGTCGCCAGCGGGCAGGTGGGCCCGCAGTCGATCTTCTGCCCCTTCTGGAACTCGATCTCGGAGCCGTAGTAGAGCGTCGGGATGCCGCGGAAGGTCCACATCAGCGACATGTTCTCGGCCCAGGCGTCGGTGCCGCCGGTGTACCGCTCGCTGGACTTGTTGGGGCCGTAGTCGTGGCTGTCGACGTAGACGACGTTGTAGGTGGCGTCGTTGTAGCTGTCGTCCGAGTCCTTGCCGTTGGAGAAGGCGTTGGAGGCGTCACCGAAGTTCATGTGCATGCGCATGTCGATGACGTTCATGCCGGAGAAGCGGCTGTGGTCGGGCGCGTGGTAGCTGTTGCCGTTCAGGAACGCGTTGGTGGAGGTGGGCTGGTTGCCGGTGCCCTGCTGCTGCTCGTAGTCGTACATCTCCAGCGCGGCCTTGGTGTCGTCGGCGTCGTACTCCTTGCGCTCCTTCCAGGTGTAGAACTGGGCGGAGTGGTTGACCGAGCCGCGGTTCCACTTGTCGTTGACGAAGGCCGCGACCTCGCCGAAGACGAAGAAGTTCTTCGCCGCCTCGGCGCCGTGCCGCTGGGCGACCCGCTCCTGGATCGCGGGGAGGAAGCGGCGGTTCCAGGTGGTGCGCGGGATGTGCACGGCGGTGTCGACGCGGAAGCCGTCGACACCCATGTCGATGTACTTGGCGTACGCGCCGATCAGGTAGTTCTGGACGGCCGGGTTCTCGGTGTTGAAGTCCGCCAGGTCCTCGTGCAGCCAGCAGGAACGGGAGTCCTCGCCCTCCCAGTTGCCGATCCAGCACTGGTGGTAGAGCGCCTTGGGGAACATGCCCGACGTGGGGCTGGGCCACTGGCAGTTGTAGACCGTGTACCCCTCGGCGCTCTTGCCGCCGGTCGGCTTGCCCCAGTTGACGCAGGTGTTGCCGGTGGGCTCGGCGGTCGACCACAGGTCGCCGTTGTAGTACGACTTGCCGGACTTGGGGTCGACGGTCAGGCCGTCGTACTCGAAGCCGGGCTGCTTCTCGTCGTAGTACCAGCTCCACTGGGTGTCCCGGACGCCGTACACGGTCGGCGTGAACAGGCCCTTGGCGCCCCAGCGCGAGGAGTGGTTGTAGACGACGTCCTGGTAGATCTTCATGCCCTTGGCGTGGGCGGCGTCGATGAGGTCCTGGTAGGAGGCGCCGGCCGACTCCAGGCGCGGGTCGACCTTGTAGAAGTCGTAGCCGTGGTAGCCGTGGTAGTCGTAGTCCGAGCGGTTGAGGACCACCGGGGTGACCCAGACGGCGGAGAAGCCGAGGCCCTTGATGTAGTCGAGCTTCTGGACCAGGCCCTTGAAGTCGCCCCGGAACATGGGGTCGTCGTTGGCCGCGTTCCCCGACTTCACGTGCTGGCTGCCGCCCCGGTTGTTCGAGGCGTCGCCGTCGTAGAAGCGGGCGGTGAGGACGAAGTAGATCGGGTCCTTGCGCGGGTCGGTGCCGAGCGGCTTGCCGTTGGCGGGGGCGTCCGGCTCGTCGCCGGTGGTGGCGGTGGCCGGCGCGGAGGCCGCCGAGACGTTCCCGGCGGCGTCCACGGCCTTCACCGTGTACGTGTACGCGGTCCGCTCGGCGAGGTTCGTGTCGGAGAAGACCGTCGAGCCGACGTCCGTGACGACCGTGCCGGTCGCCCCGCCGGTCCGGGTGACCTGGTACTTCGTCACGCCCCGGTCGTCGGTGGCGGCGTTCCAGGCGAGCAGCACGGAGACGCCGTCGGCGGTCGCGGTGAGACCGGTCGGCGCGGTGGGCGCCTGGGTGTCGGGCGGGGTGGCGGCGCAGGGGTCCGTCGCGTTCGCGGTCACCACCCGGTCCCGGACGGTGGTGGTGCCGGTGCCGATCGTGTAGTCGGAGCCGCCGTTGTTGTCCCACACGCCGTTGCCGTTGTTGAACGCGGCCTTGAGGGAGGTGGCCGTGCCGAGGTCGAGCTCCCGCTTCCACCAGCCGGTGCACGCCGCCGTCATGCCGAGGCCGGGCACGGCCGTCCACGCGCCGCCGGCCGGCTGGTAGTGGACGTTCACCGTCGACCAGCCGAGCGAGGCCGAGGAGTAGTACACCGTCGCCTTGTGGGAGGCGGGCGGGGGAGTGCCGGCGCACGGGTCGGAGTGGGCGACCACGCCGTCCTTCACCGTGATGTTCCCGGTGCCGAGGGCGTAGTTCTTGCCGCCGTTGTTGTCCCAGGTGCCGGTGCCGTTGTTGAAGGTGGCCTGGAGGCCCGCGGCGGAGCCGAGGTCGACGGTCTTCTTCACCCAGTCGGTACAGGCGGGTTCCATCGCCGTGCCCGGGACGGCGGTCCAGGAGCCGCCGTCGGGCGCGTAGTGCAGGTTGTAGGCCGACCAGTTCCTGGTCTTGGTCCAGTAGTAGACCGTCGCGGTGTTCTCGGCGGCGGCCGCCGCCGGGACGGCGTCGGGGGAGACCGAGGGGGCGCTCGCGCCGGACGGCGCGGCCATCAGGCCGGTGAGGCCTGCGGCGACGCCGAGCAGCGCGAGGGCGCGCCCTCGCGGCCGTGTGCGGGTGGGGGTCATGCGGACTCCAGACGGGGGCGCGCCGGGGCGGGGGCCGGTGGTGGAGCGGGGGATCGGCCTCGTGGAAGCGCGTGCGGAAAATTGCGGAAAGTTCTTGCGTCGGCGGGAAGTTACCCCTGTGTGGCGCGCGCGTAAAGAGTCCGCGTCGAAGCGGTTCGAAGGGTGAGACTCACCGCTGCTTCAGGTAGGGCGCCAGCAGGGTGCGCCATGAGGAGTCCACGCGCCGGAACTCGGCCGGGCAGAGCGCGGCGCGGTCCCGGGGCAGCACCCCGTCCGGGTTGCCCTCGGCGTCCACCGCGTCGGCGAAGCGCTCCGGATCGGAGCCGTACAGCCAGCAGGCCCAGTTGAAGAAGCGCTGCCCGTCCATGGAGTGGACGTCCGAGTACCCGGCCACGCCCGGGTCGCCGCCCTCGGACGCCTCCCACATCGCGCCCCAGGCGTTGATCGCGGAGATCGCGTAGTCGGTGTGCCGCTCGTCGCCGGAGGCGAGCAGGAGGACGGCGAGCTGGTCGACCGCGTCCTCCTCGCGGCCGGTGACGGGCAGGTCGTAGAGGTCGACGAGGGCGTGCCCGAGCTCGTGGAAGAGGACGCCGTTCGAGAGGCCGACGACGTCCGCGTCGACGGCGGCCGCCCGCTCGGCCGGGGTGCGGTCGCTGCCGGTGCCGGTGTCGGTCCCGGTGCCGGTGCCGGTGTCGGAGGCGGAGGCGGCGGGGGCGTCGGCGTGGGTGAAGACCCTCCGGGCGTCGGCGACGAAGCCGTAGCAGTAGGTGATCCGCCCGGTGCCCTCGTCCCAGTACGGGTTGGGGGCCTCGCAGCTCGCCGCGCGCAGCGGTACGTCCCGGGGCAGGGCGATCCGGGCGTCGGCGTAGTCGGCGGCGTCCTCCAGGACCCGGTGCTCCCGGAGGAACGCGCGGGCGGCCCGGTCGTCGGGGCTCCGGGGCGCGTCGTACGTGACGACGAGCCGGCCGGTGCCCTGGGCGGGGGCGGACGCGGTGGTGGAGGACGAGGCCCCCGGGGTCGCCGCGCAGCCGGCGAGGAGGGCCGCGGTCAGGGCGAGGGCCGCCCCGAGGCGGGCGCGGGTGGCGGCGGGCATCGGCGGCACCTCGTCTCCTGGGCGTCCCTGCCGACGAGCCTGGCCGCAACGGAGACCACGAGCGAGCCCGCCGCGCCGGACGGGTGAGACCGCCGGGGCGGCGGGGGCGGGCCGGAGGGCCGACGGGGCGAGGGGCCGGGCCGGAGGGACGCCGGTCTCGGCGGGAGGCGGATGGCCCCGGCGGAGGGGCGCCGGTTCCGGCGGGAGGCCGGAGGGGGTCAGCGGCGGGGCCAGGGGCGGCCTTCCAGGCGCTCGATGTCGCGGTTGAAGCGCTCCAGGAAGTCGGCGAAGCGGATCACGTCCTCGGCCGGCCAGTGCTCCATGATCCGTTCGAGGCCGCTGATGTTGAAGGAGCGGTCGGCCTCCAGGCGGCGCTCGCCCTCCTCGGTGATGCGGAACTTGCGGGCGATGCCGCCCTCGGGGTCCGCGATGCGCTCGACGACCCCGGCCCGGAGCATGGCCGCGGTCTGCCGGTTGAGGGTGGAGGCGTCGAGGCCGAAGGCGTCGGAGAGCTGCCCGATGGACATCGGCCCGTGCATCCGGATCCGCGTGAGGAGCACGTAGGCGCTGCGGTCGAGCCCGCCGCCGCCGGCGCGGGCCCGCGGCGCGTGGAGGTGCGAGTGGCGGCTCAGCAGCATCGTCTCGAACTCGACGCGGTCGGTGGCCCGGCCCACGGCCTCGTCCGCGGCCGGGTCCACGGCCTTGTCCACGGGTTCCAGGGATTCCACGGGCTTGTCCATGGGGTCATTCTCCCCTGCGACGAGGTGATGTGCAGCATGCATAACTTGTGCATCATGCAATTAATGTGCATGATGCACAAGCCTTGCTTCCACGACACCCAGGGAGAGACCCGTGGACCGCGCCCAGACCGAAGCACGCCCCGGAGGCGTGGTCGGCGTCCTCGCCTTCGCCGGCATCGTGGCGGCACTCATGCAGACCCTCGTGGTGCCGCTCATCGGCGACCTGCCCCGGCTCCTGCGCGCCGACGCCTCCGACGCCTCGTGGGTGATCACCGCCACCCTGCTCGCCGCCGCCGTCGCCACCCCCGTCGCCGGCCGGCTCGGCGACACCCTCGGCAAGCGGACCGTGCTGCTCGCCTCCACCGTCCCCCTGATCGCCGGCTCCGTCGTCTGCGCCCTCTCCGACTCCGTCGTCCCGATGATCGTCGGACGCGGCCTCCAGGGCCTCGGCATGGGCGTCGTCCCCGTCGGCATCAGCCTCCTCCGGGACGTCCTGCCGCCCGAGAGGCTCGGCGGCTCCATCGCCCTCATGAGCGCCTCCATGGGCGTCGGCGGCGCCCTCGGCCTGCCGTTCTCCGCCGCCGTCGCCGAGCACGCCAGCTGGCGCGTCCTCTTCTGGGTCGCCGCCGCCCTCAGCACCGTCGTCGCCGTCCTCATCCACCGCCTCGTCCCGGCCGGCCGCCGCAACCCGAACCCCGGCCGCTTCGACCTGCCCGGCGCCCTCGGCCTCGGCACCGGCCTCGTCTCCCTCCTCCTTGCCGTCTCCAAGGGCGCCACCTGGGGCTGGGGCAGCGCCACCACCCTCGGCCTCTTCGCCGCCGCGGCCGTCGTCCTGCTCGCCTGGGGCTTCTGGGAGCTGCGCACCCGCGACCCGCTGGTCGACCTGCGCGTCACCGCCCGCCCGGTCGTCCTGCTGACCAACCTCGCCTCGGTGCTCGTCGGCTTCTCCATGTACGCCCAGTCGCTGGTCGTCCCGCAGCTCCTCCAGCTCCCCGAGGCCACCGGCTACGGCCTGGGCCAGTCGATGATGGCGATGGGCCTCTGGATGGCCCCGGCGGGCCTCGCGATGATGCTGCTCGCCCCCCTCGGCGCCAAGCTGTCCGCCGCCCGCGGCCCCAAGGTCACCCTCTCCGTCGGCGCCCTCGTCATCTCCGCCGGCTACGCCTCCTCGCTCGCCCTCATGGGCTCCACCTGGGGCCTGCTCGTCGTCACCCTCGTCTGCAACACCGGCGTCGGCCTCGCGTACGGCGCAATGCCCGCGCTCATCATGGGCTCCGTCCCCGCCGAGGAGACCGCCTCCGCCAACAGCTTCAACACCCTGATGCGCTCCATCGGCACCTCGGTCTCCGCCGCCGTCATCGGCGTCGTCCTCGCCCAGATGACCACCACCCTCGGCGGCCACGTCCTGCCGTCCGAGGACGGCTTCCGGGCCGCCATGCTCATCGGCGCCGGCGTCGCCCTCCTCGCCTCGGCCGTCGCCGCCCTCATCCCCGCCCGGCACGCCCCCGCCGCACCCGCCCCCGCCGGGGCCCCGGCCCCGGAGGCCGCCCGGGCCGCCTGAGGCCCCTCCGGGTCCCGCGGAAGCGGTACGGGTACGGGCACGAGGCCGCCGGCCCCGTGCCCGTACCCGTACCGCTCACCCCGTGCCCGTACCGCTCACCCCGTGCCCGTACCGCTCACCCCGTGCCCGTACCGCTCACTTCGTCCCGTCCGCCTCCAGCGTGAACAGCGCGCCGTCCGGGTCGCGCACCACCACCCGCGGCTCGCCCCCGCTCCCGGCCGCCTCCGGATCCCGGGCCCCGCCCCACTCGCCGCCCGGCACCACCGAACCGCCGTGCTCCGTCACCGCCGCCACCGAGGCCGCCAGGTCCGGCACCCGGAACCGCACCAGCCAGCGCGGCCGCAGCTGCGGCCGGGGCGAGGCCGCCTCCACCGGGCCGCTGTCCAGACGGGCCACCGGCACCCCCTCCCGGCGCAGCACCACCCGGTCCTCCTCGTACGAGGTCTCGCAGCAGCCCGGCTCCTGCTCCGCCCAGCGCAGCACCCCGCCGTAGAACACCGCCGCGTCGAAGGCGTCCCTGGTGTGCAGCTCCACCCACGCGGGCGCGCCCCGCTCGGCCACGTGCCAGCGCGAGACCAGACGCCCCTCCCACACGGCGAACGCGGCCCCGTCCCGGTCCGTGGCGAGCGCCGCCCGCCCCTGCGGCGGGTACGCCACCGGGCCCACGCCGACCGTGCCGCCCCGCTCCCGGATCCGGGCCACCGCCGCGTCCGCGTCCTCCACCGCGAAGAACACCGTCCAGGCCACCGGCAGCGCCAGCTCCGCCGCCAGGGCGGCGATACCCGCCACCGGCGTCCCGTCCCGCTCGCCCACCACGTACGCCGAGCCCGCCTCCAGCCGCCCGGGCCGGAACGTCCAGCCCAGCACCGCGCCGTAGAACCGCTCCGCCGCGCCCAGATCCCGCGCCGCCAGACTCAGCCAGCACGGCGCGCCCAGCGCCTGTGCCGTCGTCGGCCCCGTCACCGGACCACCTCCTCGACCGAGCGTCCGCCGGCCGGACGCCACCTCGCGCGCCTTCCCCGGCCCGCCGCCCGGCACACCCCGCTTCACCCGACCGGCCCCCAGGCGTCAGGGGGCCGCGGGGGCGAGCCCCCGGGCCGCGTACGCCCGGACGTCGGCGTCCGGGTCGGCCGCCGCGGTCGCCAGCGCGGCCCGCGCCTCCGGCGCAGGGGCGTGCCCGAGGAGCGCCAGCACGGCGGCCTTGCGCACGTCGGCGTTCGGGTCCGCGAGCCCCTTCGCCAGCGCGGGCACCGCCCGCTCCGCCCCGGCCGCCCGCAGCGCGGCCGCCGCGCCCGCCCGCACCTGCCACGCCGGATCGTCCAGCGCCGCCACCGCGCGCTCAGCCAGCGGCGCGGGGCAGCCGGCCGAGGCCAGCGCCCCGAAGGCCGCCCCCCGCACCAGCGGGTCGGCGTCGCCGAGCAGCGGGACCAGCGGTCCCGGCTCCGGCGCGGACACGGCCGCGAGCCCCCGGGCCACCGCCACCCGCACCTCGCGCGCCGGATCGGCGACGGCCCCGGCCAGCGCGCCGACCGCGTCCACGGAGACCAGCGCCCGCACCGCCTGGAGGCGCACCTCCGTCGCCGTGTCGGCCAGCGCCGCCGCGTACGTCCCGGCGTCCCCGAGCCCGCGGGCCCGCAGCACCTCGACCGCCACCGCCCGCACCGCCGGATCCGGCACGTCCAGGGCGGCGCGCAGCCCCGCCCCCAGCCCGCCGTCCGCGTCCAGGACCTCCGCGAGCTCGCGGAGCGCCCCGGCGGCGGCGGACCGCACCGCCGCGTCCCCGTCCCGCAGCCGGGCCGCCAGCGCGGGGCCCGTCCCGGCGGGCACGGTCTCCGCCAGGGCGGCGACGGCCGCCGCCCGCACCTCGGGCTCGGCGTCCGTCAGGTAGGGCTCCAGGGCGGGGAGTTCGGGGGACTCCTCGACGAGGGCGAGGAGCCGCAGCAGCCGGGGGCTCGGGCCCGCGGCGGCGGCCGGACCG
Source organism: Streptomyces sp. NPDC058758 (assembly GCF_042746075.1). Classification (NCBI taxonomy): domain Bacteria; kingdom Bacillati; phylum Actinomycetota; class Actinomycetes; order Kitasatosporales; family Streptomycetaceae; genus Streptomyces; species Streptomyces sp. NPDC058758. The sequence goes on from NZ_JBHYPS010000021.1 coordinate 20,015, forward strand.
GCGGCCGGGGCGGGCTCCGCGACGGCCCGGGCCGACGGCGGCGCCTCGCGCGGGCCCGCCGTCGCCACCGGCACCAGCGCCACCTCGCCCAGCGGCCGCTCGGGACCCGCGGGCGGCGCGAACTCCGGCACCGGCACGGCGTACGGCTCCACCGGCCGCGCCGTGAACTCCATCGCCCCGGACGCCGACCTGCGCAGGTCCAGGTGGTACAGCCACTCCGCGTCGTCCTGCTCCGGGTGGTCCAGCCGCTCGTGGTACAGCCCCCACCGCGACTCGGTCCTGGCCAGCGAGGCGCGGGCCGCCATCTCGGCGCAGTCCCGGATGAACGACACCTCCGCGCAGCGCATCAGCTCGTGCGGGGTCCTGCCGCCCATCCCGGCGATCTCCCGTTCCATCCGGGTGAACGCCTCGACCGCGAGGGAGAGCTTCGCCCCCGACTTCGGCGGCGCCACATAGTCGTTCACGAACCGGCGCAGCTTGTACTCGACCTGCGGCTGCGGCGGGCCGTCCGGGTGCAGCAGCGGCCGGTAGACCAGCGCGTGCGCGGCCTCCAGCTGCGCCCGGTCGAGCTCCCCCTCGTACGCCCGGTAGCGGGCCGCGTCCTCGCCCGCGAGGTCGCCGTAGACGAACGCGCCGATCATGTAGTTGTGCGGCACGCAGGCCAGGTCGCCGGCGGCGTAGAGGCGCGGCACGGTGGTGCGGGCGTGCGCGTCCACCCGGACCCCGGAGGCCGAGTGGCCGCCGCACAGGCCGATCTCGGAGATGTGCATCTCGATGTCGTGGGTGCGGTAGTCGTGCCCCCGATTGGCGTGGAAGGTGCCCCGGGTCGGGCGTTCCGTGGAGTGCAGGATCGTCTCGACCGCCCCGATCGTCTCCTCCGGCAGATGGCTGAGCTTCAGGTACACCGGCGCCCGGTCGGAGGCCAGTTCGGCCGCGAACTCGGCCATCATGTGCCCCGACCAGTAGTCCGACTCGACGAACCGCTCGCCGTGCCGGTTCACCTGGTAGCCGCCGAAGGGGTTGGCCACGTAGGCGCAGGCCGGACCGTTGTAGTCCTTGATGAGCGGATTGATCTGGAAGCACTCGATGCCGGTGAGCGCGGCGCCCGCGTGGTACGCCATCGCGTAGCCGTCGCCCGCGTTGGTGGGGTTCTCGTAGGTGCCGTAGAGGTACCCCGAGGCGGGCAGTCCGAGCCGGCCGCAGGCGCCCGTCGCCAGGATCACCGCGCCCGCCCGGACCACCACGAACTCGCCGGTGCGGGTGTGGAGTCCGGCGACGCCGACGGCCCGCCCGTCCTCCGGGTGGGTCAGCACCCGGACCGGCATCACGCGGTTCTCGATCCGGATCCGCTCCCGCATCTCCCGCCGCCGCAGCTGCCGGTACAGGACCTTCTTCACGTCCTTGCCCTCGGGCATCGGCAGCACGTACGAGCCCGAGCGGTGCACCTGCCGCACCGCGTACTCGCCGTGCTCGTCCTTCTCGAACTTCACCCCGTACGACTCCAGGCGCCGCACCATGTCGTAGCCGCGCACGGCGGTCTGACGGACCGTCGACTGGTCGACGAGGCCGTCGTTGGCGCGGGTGATCTCGGCGACGTAGTCGTCCGGGTCGGCCCGGCCGGGGATCACCGCGTTGTTCACCCCGTCCATGCCCATGGCGAGGGCGCCAGAGTGCCGGACGTGCGCCTTCTCCAGGAGGAGGACGTCGGCGCCGCGCCCGGCGGCGGTCAGGGCGGCCATCGTGCCGGCGGTGCCGCCGCCGACGACGAGCACGTCGCAGGAGAGCTCGCGCGCGTCGGCGAGCGCGGGGACGGTGGTCAGGGGGGAGGACACGGGAGGCCTTTCCGGCAGGGGGCGGGCGGGAGGGAGGGGAACAGGGGGAGGTGGAGGGGCCGGAGGGATCAGAGGGATGCGAGGACGCGGCGGCGCAGCTCCGCGGTCGCGGGGGCGTCCCGCGCCGCGCGGTCCCGGGGCCGGGGCACGTCGAGCACCCGGCCCGAGGGCAGCAGGGCGATCCGGTCGCCCAGGTGGACCGCCTCGTCCACGTCGTGCGTCACGAAGACGACGGTGGCGCCGGTGCCGTCCAGGATCCCGGCCAGCAGGTCCTGCATCCCGGACCTGGTGTGCGCGTCCAGCGCGCCGAACGGCTCGTCCATCAGCACCGCGCGCGGCCGGCCGGCCAGCGCGCGGGCCAGCTGCACCCGCTGCCGCTGCCCGCCCGACAGCTGGTGCGGCCACTTCGCCGCGTGACCGGCCAGGCCCACCCGCTCCAGCCACTCCTCCGCGTCCCGCCGCCGGCCGGCCCGGCCGGCGCCCCGGATCGCCAGCGGGAGCTCCACGTTGGCCCGCACCGAACGCCACGGCAGCAGCGCGTCGTGCTGGAAGACCAGGGCCCGGTCGGCGCCGGGGCCGCGGACCGGTGCCCCGTCCTGCGCGACCCCGCCCGCGAGGGGCGGCAGCAGCCCGGCGAGCGTCCGCAGCAGGGTCGTCTTGCCGCAGCCGGACGGGCCCACCACGGTCAGCACCTCGCCGGGCGCGACCCGCAGGCTCAACGGCCCGGGCAGGGCTGTCCCGTCGGGATGCCCGAGCCGCACCCCGTCGAGGGTCAGCTCGGCCCCCGCGGGCGGGGGCGGGGCGGGAGCCGGGGGAGCTGAGGTGAGGGCGGTGGTGCTCATGGAACCGGCTCCTTCTCGGGGGAGGGGGCGGCAGCGGAGGCGGGCTCGCCGCCGGCCGCGGAGGCGTCACCGGAGACGGAGGCGGAGGCGGGGGCCGGGGACGAGGGGGTACCGGGCGCCGCCTCCGCGTCGGGGTCCGGCGCGGGGGCGGGACGGGAGGCGCCGGGGCGGGGCGCCGCGCCCCGGGGCGCCGGGCGGGGGAGCCAGGCGGTGACCCGGCGGCCCAGCAGCTCCACGGCGGTCGAGGTCAGCAGGCCCAGGGCGCCGATGGTGACCATGCCGACGAAGACGCCGGGGTAGTCGACGACCGTGTAGTCCTGCCAGGTGCGGTAGCCCACCCCGTACTCGCCCGAGATCATCTCGGCGGAGATCACGCAGATCCACGCCACGCCGATCCCGACCGAGAGCCCGCCGAACACCCCGGGCAGCGCACCCGGCAGGACCACCGACCACAGCACCCGGGCCCGCCCGCCGCCCATGGTGAGGACGGCCTCCTCCCAGCCCGGGTTCAGCGCCCGCACCGCGTGCCGCGTCGACACCAGGACGGGGAAGAAGGCCGCGGCGCAGGTGATGAAGACGATGCCCTGCTCGTTCGTCGGCAGCAGCAGGATCGCCACCGGCACCAGGGCGATGGCCGGGATCGGGCGCACCACCTCCACCAGCGGGCCCAGCAGGTCGGCCGCCCAGCGCGAGCGGGCGATCGCCGTCCCGGCGGCCACCCCGAGGACCGCCGCCAGCAGGAAGCCGGTCACGATCCGGCGCAGGCTGTGCCCGAGGTCCTGCCAGTAGGCGGCCGTGCCCACCCGGTCGGCGAGCGCCGAGGCGACCTCGCCGACCGTCGGGAACTGCTCGAACCGCAGCCACAGGTTCACGTCGTACGCGGTCAGCAGCTGCCACGCGCCGAGCGCGGCGAGCAGCGACCCGGCCCGGACCAGCCGGCGCCCCGCGCGGCCGCCCGCGCTCACGAGCCCGCCGCCCGGACCGCGTCCGCGTACGCCGCGGTCCGGGAGCCCGGATGCGCGGCCAGCCACCGCTCGGCGGCCGCCCGGGTCACGAACGCCCGCCACGACCCGCCGTCGGTCACCCACACCGCCCGGTCCGCGAACCAGAGGGTCCCCGTCACCGCGTCCGGCACGTACGCCGCCCGCACCGACCCGGGCCCGGCCGCCGCGACCGCCTCCAGCAGCTCCCCGGCCGTGCCGAAGGACCGGGTCGCCGACCGCCCGCGCAGCCACAGCTCCGCCTTCGCCGCACCGGCCTTCGGATAGCCGGCGGCGCTGACGGCGCGCTTCAGCGGCGCAGGGTCGACGAAGGCGTCCACGTCGACGTCCTTCACCAGGCCGGCCTCCCGCAGCACCGGCACGTCCTCCTTCAGCGCCGCCAGCAGCTCCGGCCGCAGCTCGGGGTCGAAGGTCGCGATGCCCTGGGCGCCGTTGTAGAGGTACACCACCTCCGCCGGCAGCCCCGTCGCCTTCGCGACGGACTCGGCGGACGCCACCGGCGCCGACCGCAGCCGGTCGGTCGCCCGCCGCTGCGCCCGCAGGAAGGCGTCGAGGGCGCCCGCCCGCTCGCGCGCGAACTCCTCGCGGACCGTGACCCCGTGGAAGGTCGGCAGGTTCAGCTCGGCCCCGTCGTACAGCGCGTCCGCCTCGCCCTGGAAGGCCAGCAGGCCCGGCCAGGCCACGAACTGCGAGAGGGCGTCCACGCTGCCGCCCGCCAGCGCCGAAGCGCCCACGCTGGGCTGCTGGTTGAGCTTGGAGACGTCCTTCGCCGGATCGAGCCCGGCGCGGCGCAGGGCCCGGACGAGGGTGCCGTCGGCGGCGGAACCGACGCTCGTCGACACCCGCTTCCCCTTGAGGTCCGCGAGTGTCCGCAGCTTCGAACCCGGCGCGGTGACGACGGTGTTGAGCCCGCCGCGCAGGTTGTAGCCGGTCACCGAGACCAGCCGGGTGGGCTCCTTCAGCTGCCGGCCGCGGGCCGCGTTCAGCAGCAGCGGGAAGTCGCCCATCGAGCCGATGTCGATCTTCCCGGCGGTCATCTGGGCCGTGATCGGCGCGCCCGTCGCGTAGTCCTGCCACCGGACCCGGTAGCGCACGCCGTCCTTCCGGCCCTGCTCCGCCAGCTCCTCCTCGAAGTAGCCGAGCGAGCGCAGCAGGGTGCCGGCGGTCACGGTGTTGATGGTCTTCGACTGGTAGCCGACGGTCACCGTCACGGCGCCGCCGGACTCGTCGTCGGCGCCGGCCGGCCCGCCGCACGCGGTGGCGAGCGGGAGCAGCAGGGCGAGCGGCACCAGCGACCGCGCGAGTCTCTTCGTGTTCATGGGAGTTCGGCGCCTTTCACCGGAGCAGGTAGGGCATGTTGACGGTCACCGCGCCGGTGGGGCAGCGGGCGGCGCACGGGCCGCAGTACCAGCACTCGTCGACGTGCATGTACGCCTTGCCGTCCTCCTCGCGGATCGCGAGGGAGTCCAGCGGACACATGTCGACGCAGAGGGTGCAGCCGTCGATGCAGCGGGACTCGTCGATCGTCACGGGCACGTCGGCGCGCTGGGGCACGAGGGGCATGGCGGGCTCCGGGGGAAAGGGGTGCGAAGGGGGCGCGAAGGGTCAGAGGGAGCGGCGCAGCACGCCGCTCATGGTGATCCGGTCGCCGCGGAAGCGGATGAACTCCAGGTCCACGGGCCGGCCGCAGGGCAGATGGGTGAGCCGTTCCAGCAGCAGCAGGGCCGCGCCGCGCGGGGCCTGGAGCACGGCCGCCGCGTGCGCGTCGGCGTTCACCGCCTCCAGGGTGATGTCGGCGTGGCCGAGCGGGCCGCCGGTCAGCTGCTCCAGGAGCCGGAAGACGTCCGTGTTCTCCAGGTCGCAGCCGAGGAGTTCGCCGCCGACGTCCATCGGCAGGTACGACAGGTCGAGCGAGAGCGGCAGCCCGCCCAGGCGGCGCAGCCGCTCCACGCAGAGCACGTCCGCGCCGTCCGGCAGGCCGAGCCGGTGGGCCACCGGGCCGGGCGCCCGCACGGGGCCGAGGTTCCGCACCTCGTTGGTGACCCTGCCGTGCTCGTGCAGGGTCTCGGCGAGGCCCTGGAGCCGGTTCAGGCCGTGCGGGTACTTCTCCCCGACGACGACCGTCCCCACCCCCGGCTGCCGCTCCACGAGACCCTCGCCGCGCAGCAGGTCGAGGGCCTGCCGGACGGTGTTCCGGCTGGCGTGGTGATCGGCCGCGAGCACGTCCTCCAGCGGCAGCACCCCCTGGGGGAAGGCGCCGGTCAGGATCTGGTGCCGCAGCAGGTCGGCGAGCTGCCGGGCCCGGTCCGCGCGCAGCCGGCGACGGCGGGCGGCGGCGACCGGGAGGGCGGCGGGGGTGCGTTCGGCGGGCATGGCAGGGAACGTAACCGGGGTACGGCCCCGATGGTGTTGCCGCAGTATTGCGCCACCGGCACCACCCGGCGTACCGCTCTGACCTGCGGCGACGTCGGGCCGTGGTGGAGTTCCGCCACCACCCCGCCCACCAGGCGGACAGTCGGCCGCCCACGATCCGAACACCCCCGGGGCGGCCCCGTCAGGAGGCCGGGGGAGCGGCCAGGGCCTCCGTGAGGTGGTGGTGCAGCAGGCCGAGGGCGGGGCGGTCCGCCGGGAGGAGCGGCACGACCAGCTTCCAGTACCGCGCCATCACCGCCGTGCCCTCCCGGCCGAGGAGCCCGGCGAGACGCCGGCGGAAGGCGGGCGAGTCGGGTTCGCCCAGGGCCAGGGCGTACGCGCCGGCGAAGCAGTCCAGGGCGTCCCGGCCGCCGGGCGCCCGCCCGGCCCGCACCTCCGCGCCCGCCAGGTCGTACGCCTCCCCCAGGCCCTCGTACAGGACCGCCGCCCGGTACCGCTCGCCCGGCAGCGGCGGGCCCGGCGCCCGCTCCGGCCTGGGGTCGCAGACCAGCGCCCGCAGCCGGGCGAAGGCCCGCACCTGATCCGGCGTCGGCTCGTCCGGTGGCACCGGCACCACCTCGTCGAGCACCCGTGCCACCAGCGGCGCGGGCAGCCGCACGGGCAGCGACCGCCGCCAGAACCGGACCACCGCGTCCGAACCGGGCGGCAGCGCGGAACCGCCCAACAGGGGCAGCAGCTCGGCCCGTTCGGCGGGACCGCACTCCGCCAGGACCCGCAGCGACGCCTCCCGCCACGCCAGCGCGGACCGCTCGCGCGCCACGCCCGCCAGCTCCCCGGCGACCACGTCCGCCAGCCGGCCCTCGTCCTCCAGCGCCCGCGCCACCTCCGGCACGCCCAGGCCCAGGGCCCGCAGCGACCGGATCTCCCGCAGCCGGACCAGCGCCCCCGGGCCGTACCGCCGGTGCCCGCCGCCACTGCGCCCCGCCTCCGGGAGCAGCCCCCGGTCCGAGTAGTACCGCACGGTCTTCACGGTCACCCCGGCCCGGCCGGCCAGCTCGCCGATGCTCCACGTGCCGCCGTCCGCGTCCGTCACCCCGCACCTCCCGCCGCCGGCCCCGGCCGTCCGTGTCCGGGGTGGAATCTCCCCCTGGGGGAGTTCCTAGTCTGCCGGAGGCCGCTGGGGCCACGAGACGCGAGGAGGCGACGATGACGGCGTTCGTACTGGTGGGAGGGGCGTTCACCGGCGGATGGGTGTGGGACGGGGTCGCGGAGCGGCTGCGGGAGGCCGGGGCCGAGGCCCATCCGGTGACCCTGGACGGCGACCCCGGCGCCGGACTCGGCACGCACACCGAGCAGTTGACCGCGCTGCTCGACCGGACCGACGGCCCGGACGTCGTCCTCGTCGGGCACGACTACGGCATCCACCCGGTGCTCGCCGCCGTCGGCCGCCGGGCGGACCGGGTGGCCCGGGTGGTGTACGTCGCCGCCGGACTGCCGCAGGACGGGGACCCCGCCCTGCTCCTCGTCCGCGACGAGGCCGTCCGCGACCGGCTCGGCCGCGACGCGACGCCGCTGCCGCCGCCCCGGGGCGGGGAGTGGGCCCGCTGGGGAAGCCTCGACGGACTCACCGGCGAGGACCTCGACCGCCTCGACCGGCTGGCGGTGCCGCAGCCCGCCCGCACCCTCACCGAACCCCTGCGCCTCGACGCCGCCCTGGAGCGGGTGCCGGCCGCCGCCGTGATGTGCACCGCCGACGGACCGGACCTCGACGCCGTCGAGATGATGATCCGCACCGGCCCCGTGAGCCTGCGGAAGCTGGCGGGACCCGGCTACGCCTTCTTCGAACTCGCCGCCGGACACTGGCCGATGCTCTCCCACCCCGGCGAACTCGCCGGCCTCCTGCTGCGAGCGGCGGCGGGCGAGGGCCGCCGCCTCACCCTGGGGGAGGAGCAACCCTCCTACGACAGCCTGGAGTTCCTCCTCGCCACCCGGGAGATCCCGTACGAGCGGCACGACCGGCTCGACGTGTACGCCCCCGACGGCGAGGAGCGCCGGCCCGCCGTCCTCCTCGTCCACGGAGGCCCCGTCGACGCCGGCCGCGTCCCCACCCCGCGCGACACGCCCTTCTACCGGGGCTACGCCCGCCACCTGGCCGGGCTCGGCGTCGTCGGCGCCACCGTCGACCACCGGCTGCACGCCCTGACCGACTACGCCCGCGCCGCCGCCGACGTCTCCGAGGCGCTGGACCGGCTGCGCGCCCACCCCCGGGTCGACCCGGACCGGATCGCGGTCTGGATCTTCTCCGGCGGCGGTCTGCTCGCCGCGCACTGGCTGGCGGCGCCCCCGCCGTGGCTGCGCTGCCTCGCCCTCTCCTACCCGGTCCTCGCCGCGCCGCCCGGCTGGGAGACCGTCGAGTCGCGCTTCCGCCCGGTCGACGCCCTCGCGGGCGCCGGCGCGCTGCCCGTGGTCCTGGTCCGCGCCGGGCGGGAGCACCCGGCGTTCGCGGCGACGGTGGAGGCCTTCCTCGCCGCCGCCGGGAAGCACGGCACGGACCTGGAGCTCGTCGACGTGCCGGACGGCCGGCACGGCTTCGAGGCCCTCGACCGCACGGCCGCGTCCCGGGACGCCGTCGCCCGCTCGGTCCGGGCCGTGCTGGACCGGCTGACGGGCGCGTGAGGACGGCCCGGCGGCCTCCGGGGGACGCCCGGGCGGGCTCCCGGGCCCTCCTCCCGCCGGGCGCGCTCTCCGGGTCCTTTCCCCGCCCGGGCGGGCTCCCCGGCTCCTCCCCCCGCCCGGGAGCCGCCGACGGGGTTGCGGGCGGGGCCTCTGCCGGCGCCCCGCCCGTCACCCCCGGCCCGTGACCGCCGCCGGGTCCCAGCCGCGCCGCGGCACCGAGTCCAGCAGGAGCCGCGTGTAGGGGTGTTCGGGGGCGCCGAGGACGCGGTCCACCGGACCCGACTCCACCACCCGGCCCGACTTCAGGACCAGCACGTCGTCCGCGACGTGCCGCACCACCGCCAGGTCGTGGGTGACGAAGAGGTAGCCGATGCCGGCCTCGCGGCGGATCTCCCGGAGCAGGTCCAGGATCTGCGCCTGGATCGAGACGTCGAGCGCCGCGACCGCCTCGTCCAGGACCAGCACGCGGGGCTCCACGGCGAGCGCGCGGGCGATCGCGACGCGCTGCCGCTGGCCGCCGGAGAGGCCCCGGGGCAGGGCGGTCGCCTCGCGGGCGCCGAGCCCGACCCGGTCGAGGAGGTCGGCGACCCGGGCCCGGCGGGCGGCGGCGTCCAGGGAGGTGTGCAGCCGCAGCACCTCGTCCAGGCAGCCGCTCACCGGGATCCGCGGGTCCAGCGACAGGTACGGGTCCTGGAAGACCATCTGGACGTCCCGGGCCCGCGCCAGCCGCTCCGCGCGGTTCCGGGGGCGGGCCGAGCGGTCCCGGCCGTCGAGGCGGACCGTGCCGCCGTCGGCGCGCTCCAGGCCGACCAGCATCCGGACCGTGGTCGTCTTGCCGCTGCCGGACTCCCCGACGATCGCCAGCGAACCGCCCGCCGGGAGGGCGAACGACACGCCGTCGACCGCCGGGTGGTCGCCGTACCGCTTCCGCAGCCCGTCGACCACGAGCCCCTTCTCCGTGCCCGTCGTCACAGCGCGATTCCTTCCTCGGCGCGGAGGCACGCGGCGAAGCCCTCGCCGTGCCGTGCCAGTTCGGGCCGTTCCTCGGCGCAGCGCGCCACCGCGTGCGCGCAGCGGGCGGCGAAGGCGCAGCCGGCCGGGGCCTCCGCGAGCGACACCGGGCGGCCCGGGATCGGGCGGGGCGCGGGCGCGCCGGCCTCGATCCGGGGGGTGCAGGCGAGCAGACCGGCGGTGTAGGGGTGGCGGGGCCGGTCGAACAGTTCGTCGGTGGACCGGTGCTCCACGATCCGGCCCGCGTACATCACGTACACCCGGTCGCAGATCGCCGAGGCCAGCTCCAGGTCGTGGGTGACGAAGAGCATGCCGGTGCCGCGCTCGGCCCGCAGCCGGGCCAGGATCGAGATGACCTCGGCCTGGGTGGTGACGTCCAGGGCCGTGGTGGGCTCGTCGGCGACGAGCAGCGCCGGCTCGGCGGCGAGCGCGGCGGCGATGACGACCCGCTGGAGCATGCCGCCGGAGAACTGGTGCGGGTGGCGGCGCAGCGCCCCGCGCGGGTCGCGGATGCCGACCGCGGCGAGGAGTTCCTCGGCGCGGGCGGTGGCCCGGGCGGCCGGGGTGCCGGAGGCCCGCAGCCCTTCGGTGAGGAAGTCGCCGACGCGGCGCAGCGGGTTGACGGAGGCGCGCGGGTCCTGGAAGACCATGGCGACCTCGCGGGCCCGCAGCGCGGCCAGCTCCGTCCGGTCCATGGCGAGCACGTCGCGGCCGGAGACCCGGACCTGCCCGGCGGTGCGGGCGCCCTTGGGGAGCAGGCCGAGGACGCTGCGGCAGGCGACGGACTTGCCGGAGCCGGACTCGCCGACCAGGCCGACGGTCTCCCCGGCGCGCACGGTCAGGCTGACGCCGTCGAGGATCGGCCGGGCGGCCCGGCCGTCCGGGAGCCGCAGTTCGAGGCGGTCGATCTCCAGGACGGGAGGGGGCGCCGCGCGGTCCGCGGCGGGAGGGGGTGTGGAGTGGTTCATGGCGTTCACTTCTCCCGACGGGCGATGCGGTCGGCGAGGCCCTCGCCGACGATGCCGAAGGCGACCACCGCGAGCACGATGCACACGGACGGCGCGAGTGCCGGCAGCATCGCGCCCTGGAGGACGGCGCCCTGGCCCTCGTTGATCATGGCGCCCCAGTCGGCGGTCGGCGGCTGGACGCCGAAGCCGAGGAAGGACAGGGCCGCCAGGTCCATCAGCGCGTAGCCGAAGTTCATCGCGGACTGCGCGAAGACCGTCGGCGCGATGTTGGGCAGCAGATGCCGGACGCAGACCGTCCAGCCGGACCAGCCCTGCACCACGTACGCCTCTATGTACGGCCGCGCCTTCTCCTGCCGGGCGATGCCGCGCACCAGCCGGCCCACGTACGGGGTGTACGCGACGGCCATGGCGATCACCGGGGCGGTCATGCCCGGGCCGGTGACCGCGACCAGCAGGATCGCCAGCATCAGCCCGGGGACGGAGAAGACCAGGTCCATCGCCCGGGAGAGCAGCGCGTCCGCCCAGCCGCCGCGCCAGGCCGCCACCACGCCCAGCAGGGTGCCGAGCAGGGTGGAGACGGCGACGACGAGGAGCGGGCCGAGGAGGCCGGTGCGGGCGCCGTGGAGCAGCCGGGACAGGATGTCGCGGCCGGACTGGTCGGTGCCGAGGAGGTGGTCGCCGGAGGTGCCGACGAGGCTCGCGCCGAGGTCCAGGGCCTCGGGGTCGTACGGGGCGAGCAGCGGCGCGAACACGGCGACGAGGACGAGCACGGCGAGCACCGCGACCGAGGCCGCGAACAGCGGCCCCTGCCCGAGGAGGCGCAGCCTCCGCAGGCCCGGTCTGCGGAGCGGCACCGTGGTGAGGGTGGTGGTCATGAGGAGCCTTCCCCGGGGGAGAGACGGGGGTCGACGAGCGGCGCGAGGAGGTCGACCGCGAGGTTGACGAGGACGAAGGCCGCGACGCTGAGCAGGGTGACCGCCTGGACGACCGCGAAGTCCTGGGAGGTGACCGACTGCACGAGCAGCGAGCCGAGTCCGGGCACGTCGAAGGCGGTCTCCACGATGGCGGTGCTGATCAGCAGGCCGGCGAGCATGGTGCCGCCGACGGTGACGACGGGGCCCAGGGCGTTCCGCAGCACGTGCCGGCGGACCACGGTCCGGCCGGCGACGCCCCGGGCGCGCGCCACCTCGACGTGCTCGCGGTCCATCACGTCGAGCATCGCGGAGCGGGTGACCCGGGCGAGCAGACCCGCGAAGGTGAGGGCGAGCGCCAGGGCCGGCAGGGTCAGCTGGTGGAGCCGGGGCCCGAGGCCCTCGGCGGCCCCGCCGCCCGGCCCGGGGAACCAGCCGAGCCGCACCGAGAAGAGCGAGACGAGCGCGATCGCGGTGACGAAGGACGGGGTGGCGGTGGCCACGCCGGTGCCGATGAGCACCGCCTTGTCCGGGAGGCCGGGGCGGAGCGCGGCCAGCAGGCCGGCGCCGACGCCGAGGACGGCGACGAGCAGCGCCGCGTATCCGACGAGGAGGGCGGTGCCGGGGAGCCGTGAGCCGAGGAGGGCGGTGACGTCCTGGTGGTACTGGGCGGAGCGCCCGAGGTCGCCGGTGAGGACGCCCCCGAGCCACTTGCCGTACTGGACCACCAGCGGGTCGTCCAGGTGGTGCTCGGCGCGCAGGGCCGCCACGGTCTCGGGGGTCGCGGGGCGGCCGTGCAGCAGGAAGGTGACCGGGTCGCCGGGGGCGAGGTGGATGGTGCCGAAGACGACGACCGAGGTCACGAACAGCACCGCCACCAGGCCGAGGAGCCGGCCGGCGAGGAAGCGGGTCATGACGTCGCGGCCCCGATCGTCGCGGCCCACGGGTAGTAGAGCTGGGCGATGCCGGTGGGCGCGCCGGTGATCCGCTTGCCGAGGAAGACCGAGTAGGGCGCCTCGTAGACGGGGATGACCGGCAGCTCGCGCAGGGCGATCTCCTGGAGCTTCGCGGTCAGCTCGGTGCGCTTGGCGGGGTCGTACTCGGTGTTGGCGCGGTCGAAGGCGACGTCGTACTCGGCGTTCGACCAGTTGCCGTAGTTGCCGAAGTCCCCGGTGCGCAGGTACTGGTAGAACTCCAGCGGGTCCGGCGTGTTGTCGTAGCCGTTGGTGATGACCAGGTCGAGGCCCTCGCGGGCGGCCGGGTCGACGAAGATGTTGCTGTACGCGTCGGGGGAGACGGGCTGGAGCTTGACGTCCAGGCCGATCTCCCGGCCGGCGGCCTGCACGGCGTTGGCGACGACGCTGATCTCGGGGGCCATCGAGCTGGTCGCGAGGGTGACCTTCCGGCCGGTGGCGTGCGCCTCCTCGACCAGCTTCTTCGCGGCGGCGACGTCGTACGCGGGCTCGGGCAGCGTGTCGAAGAGCGCGGCGGTCTTCTCCGGTGCGAGCGCCCAGGCGCCGCGCGCGGCGGGGGCCTTGGCCGGCACGCCGACGCCGCCGGCGGCGGCCTTCACGATGTTCTTCCGGTCGAGCGCCATCGACAGGGCCCTGCGGACCCGGACGTCGCCGAGCGTGCCCTTGAAGTCGGTGACCGCGAGGTTGGCCGCGGCGGTGTTGGGGCCGAAGAGGAGCGAGCCCTTGCCGCTGCCGCGGAGCTGGGCGAAGGAGGAGGACGGCACCATGTAGCCGCCGTCGGCGGTGCCGGAGAGGAAGGCGTTGGAGCGGGCCGCGGCGTCCTCGACGAAGGTGAACCGCACCTTCTCCGACTTCGGGGCCAGCTTCGCGTCCCAGTAGTCCGCGTGCTTCTTCAGCGTGATGCTGTCGCCCTGCGCCCACTTCTCCAGGGCGTAGGGGCCGGTGCAGTTCAGCTTGCCCTCGGGGGTGCCGTAGTCCTTGCCCTCCTTCGCGAGGGAGGCGGCGCTGACGACGGTGCCGGGGGAGGCGGCGAGCAGTTCGTGGAAGAGGGCGTCGGCCTTGCCGAGCCTGATCGTCACCTCCAGCGGGCCGGTCTTCTCGATGGCGTCGACCGTCTTGAAGGCGGAGCCCCAGGGGGAGCCGGTGGCCGGGTCCATCTGCCGCTTCAGGGAGGCGACGACGTCGTCCGCGGTCATCACGGTGCCGTCGTGGAACCTCACGTCCGGCCGCAGGGTGTAGACGAGGGTGCGCGGGTCGGGCCGGTCCCACTTCACCGCGAGGCCGGGCTCGATGCGGAGGTCCGGGGTGACCCGCAGCAGCTGCTCGCAGACGTTGGCGAGCACGGTGTTCGGCGGGTAGTCGTACGCGAGGGCGTAGTCGAGGGTGTACGGCTCCGCGTAGAGCGACCAGGTGAAGGAGTCGAGCGGGCCCCTGGCGGCCGGGGAGGTCGGGGAGACCTGGAAGTCGGCGCCGCCGCCGGTGCCCTGCCGCGGTTGCGTGGCGCCGGAGCAGGCGGTGAGGGAGGCCGCGACGGCGGCGGTACAGACGAGTGCGACGAATCTGGGCGTGCGCATGCAGACCCACCCCTTTACGGGTGTAGTGACGGGCGCTGGGGGGATGGAGCGAGTATTGATGCGGGAACGTTCCCGCACAAGGGTTCCGGGCCCGCTTTGCGGGAACGGTTTTGCAATGGTCAGAGAGGTGGCACCATCGGCCGCATGACCGAAGCTTCAGCGCATGACGGAGCGAACCCGGAGGGTGGCGCGGCGACCGCGGGGCAGGACCCCGGCCGGGCGGTGCCGGCACCGGCACCGGTACGGGCGCAGGCACCGGCACCGGCACCGGCACCGAGGGTCCGGCTCGTCGACGTGGCCCGCGAGGCCGGTCTGTCCAAGACCACCGTCTCGGCGGCCCTGAACGGCACCGGCCGGCTCTCCCCCGAGGTCCGGGAGAAGGCCCGCGACACCGCGCGCCGCATGGGCTACCGGCCCAACGCCACCGCGCGCCAGCTGCGCGCGGGACGGGCCCGGCTGATCGGCTACGTCGTCGGCGAGCTGGCCGACACCCCGTGGACCTTCCTGGAGTCGCCGTACTTCGCCCGCCTCACCGGGGCCACCGCCGCCACCGCGCTCGCGCGCGGCTACGCGGTGGTCCTGCTGCCCGCCGGCTCCCTCCAGAGCGAGTGGGCGGCGCTGCCCCTCGACGCCGTGGTCGTCGCCGACCCCGTCGCCGACGACCGGATCGTCGAGGACCTGCTGGCCGCCCGCATCCCGGTCTTCAGCGACCGGTCCGTGGAGGGCCGGCCCGGCGCCCACTGGGTGGACGTCGACGCGACCGACGTCGTCGGACGGACCCTGGACCACTTCCACGCCCAGGGCGCCCGCCGGCCGGTGCTCGTCGTCCCCGACAGCACCACCCGCTTCCACCGCGAGGTCGACGCGGCGCACCGCGCGTGGTGCGCCGCGCACGGGCTGCCGGAGCTGTCCGTACGGGCCGCCGAGGCCGGCAACGGGCCGGTGATCCAGGCCGTGGAGACCGCCCTGGGCACCGGAACCGACCGCCCCGACGCCCTCCTGGTGGTCGCCGAGGCCAGCCCGCCGCTCGTCCTGGAGGCGGCCCGCCGCCACGGCTACGACGTCCCCGGCGACCTCCTCCTCGCCTGCGTCAGCGAGGACGAGACCGCCGTGCACACCGAACCGCCGGTGACGACGCTGAGCCTGCGCCCCGACGCGGTCGCCGAGGCGGGGATCGCCCACCTCGTCGCCGTCCTGGAGCAGGGCCTCCAGGAGACCGGCGGGGCGCTCGTGCCGGTCAGGCTGGACGTCCGGGCGTCCTCGGTGCGGCCGGGCTAGGAGCCGTACACGGGGGCCGCAGCCGTACCACCCGGCCGGGCGGCCTCCCCGGACGGCCGGCCGGGTACGAGGCCGCGGGTCAGGCCTCGTACACCGGCCGGCCGCCGACGTACGTGCGCTCCACCCGGGCCTCGGCGATCTCGTCGGCCGGCGCGGCCGTGATGTCCCGGTCGAGGACGACGAGGTCGGCGAGGTGGCCCGGCAGCAGGCTGCCCGCGTCGTCGAGGCCGTTCACGTGGGCGGTGCCGGCCGTGTACGCGGTCAGCGCCGAGAGCAGGTCGAGGCGCTCCTCCGGGTAGAACACCCGGCCGTCCCCGGCCTCCGGGTCGCGCCGGTTCACGGCGACGTGGACGCCCTCGATCGGGTTCGGGCTGGAGACCGGCCAGTCGCTGCCCGCCGCGAGGGTCGCCCCGGCGCGCAGCAGCGAGCCGAACGGGTACTGCCAGGACGCCCGTTCCGGACCGAGGAACGGGATCGTGAGCTCGTCCATCTGCGGCTCGTGCGCCGCCCACAGCGGCTGGATGTTGGCGATGGCGCCGAGCGCGGCGAAGCGGGTCAGGTCGTCGGGGTGGACGACCTGGAGGTGCGCCAGGTGGTGGCGGTTGCCGCGCCGCCCGTTCGCCCCGATCGCCGCCTCGATCGCGTCCAGCGCCTCCCGCACGGCGCGGTCGCCGAGCGCGTGGAAGTGCACCTGGAAGTCCAGGGCGTCGAGTTCGGCCACATGCCCGCGCAGTGCCACCGGGTCGACGAAGCTCAGGCCGGAGTTGCCGGTCGCGCAGCCGCAGCCGTCGAGGTACGGGGTGAGCATCGCGGCCGTGAAGTTCTCCGCGATGCCGTCCTGCATGATCTTGACCGAGGTGGCGCGGAACCGTCCCGAGGTCAACCGCTCGCGCCGGTCGACCAGTTCGGGGATCTGCTCGGAACCGCGCTCGCGGTCCCACCAGAGCGCCCCGGTCACCCGGGCGGTGAGCGAGCCGTCCTTCGCCGCCGTCAGATAGGCGTCCGACGGGTCGGACATGCCGTTGAAGGAGCCGAGCAGGGCGTCCTGCCAGCCGGTGATGCCCAGCGAGTGCAGCAGCCGCTGCGCCCGCAGCAGGCCCGCCAGCCGGTCCTCCGCGGTCTTGTCCGGCACCAGACGGGAGACCAGGCCGGTCGCGCCCTCCTGGAGCATGCCGTTCGGGGTGCCGTCGGCCTCCCGCTCGATCCGGCCGTCCGCCGGGTCCGGGGTGCCGGCGGTGAGGCCGGCCAGCTCCAGGGCCCGGGTGTTGGCCCAGGCGCCGTGGTGGTCGCGGTTGGACAGCAGGACCGGGCGGTCCGGGACGACCGAGTCGAGGAGCGTCCGGGTCGGCACGCCGCCCTCGAAGCTCTCCATCGACCAGCCGCCGCCGGTGATCCACTCCCGGTCCGGGTGCGCCTCGGCGTACTCCCGGATCCGCTCCAGGTACTGCGCGACGTCCACGCTGCCGGTGAGGTCGCACTCGGCGAGCTCGGTGCCGCCGCCCACCGCGTGGATGTGGGAGTCCTGGAAACCGGGCAGCAGCAGCTTGCCGGTCAGGTCCACCACCTCGGTGCCGGGCCCGATCAGCTCGCGCACCTCGTCGTGGCCGACGGCCGTGATCCGGTCGCCGGTGACGGCGAGCGAGGTGGCCCGGCTCCGCGCCGGGTCCAGGGTGAGGACGGGGCCTCGGGTGAAGACGAGATCGGCCTGGGGCATGCGGCGGCTCCCTTGCGTGCGGCCGCGCCGGAGGGGCGCGGGGCGGACGACGGCCGGCCGGAGCGCGGTGCGGCGCGGGGCTGCCGTCGGACGGGTCGTACCGGTCGGCGGCCGGAGCGGGCCGGCGTCGCCGTTCGGGTGACGGGCGCCATGGAAGCCCGCGAGCCGTTTACACGTCAATGGTGTTGACGTAAGGTCCCGGCCATGTCCGCACGCGTCGTACCCGAAGGAAGCCGGCAGCGCCGCCGGCCCACCAAGCAGGGCGCCGTCCTCTCCGAACGGCTCATCGTCGACACCGCGCTGCGCCTGGTGGCCCAGCACGGCGCCGAAGCCCTCTCCGTACGGAGGCTGGGCGCGGCCCTCGGCGCCGACCCCAGCGCCCTCTACCGCTACTTCCGCAACACGGACGACCTGCTCCTCGCGCTCGCCGACGAGGTCATCGGCCGGGCGCAGGAGGGCTGGGAGGCGACCGGCGACTGGCGCACGGACCTGCGCGCGCTGGGCCTGCGCATCCACGGTTCGTACGTCGCCCAGCCCCAGGCCGCCCTGCTCGCCGCGCACCGCACGACGGGCCGCACCCACGAGACGCGGGCGGTCGAGAAGATCCTCGGCATCCTGCGCGACGGCGGCTTCCCCGACGCCCTGGCCGTCCGCGCCTACCACGCCTTCGTCGACCAGGCGCTGGCCTTCGCCGCCCAGGACGCCGCCGCCGGGGCGATGCCGCCGGCCGCGCGCGAGGCGGACGCCGAGGTATGGGGCGAGGTCTACGGCCGCCTCCCGGCCGACACCCACCCGCACATCGCCGCCACGTTCCCCCTCCTCGCCGCCGACATGCGCGACAGCGGCTACCCCTTCGCCCTGGAACTGATGCTGACGGCGCTGGCGCGCCTGCATCCGGACGCGGCGAAGGACGGGAGGTAGGGCCCCTTCCGCAACCGCGCAGGCGCCGCGCCGGAACCGCCCACCGCCGTCTCCGTCTCCGTCTCCGCCGCCTCACTTCCGGCTCCCTCGCTCCGTTTTCCTTCTCCCTCGCCCCGCACCCGCGGAGAACCGTGCGCGGCGCGGGAAAACCGCTTGCCGGGGGCCGAGGGGGACGTGGCAGCCTGCCCCCGTGAGCTTCGACGTGGTGCCCGGCACCCTCTCCTGGGACGAGGCCGACCCCGACCGCCATCCGTTCGACCACGAGGAGGCGGCGCGGATCGTCCGCTCGCTCGGCCCGGCCCGGCGGGTGCCCGCCCGCCCGGACGGCCACGCCGCCGATCCGCGGGTGAACCGGTGGAGCCACGAGGAGGGAAGCCGGTGGGCGGACGCCATGTCGTTCGCGCTGGCGGAACGGTACGGCCGCTGGGCCGTGGGCTGGCGCTGGGCGCACGACGAGGGGGACTTCGACGGCGGCCCCGTCGGCAGCTGGTGCTGCCCCCGCGACTCGATCACGACGCCGGAGGAGACGGTGGACCGGGTCGTCGCGGCGCTGTGCGAGTGGCGCGGCTGGCTGGAGGACCTCGCGGACCGGTTCGAGGCGCACCCGCTGGACCCCTCCCGGATCGGGGAGCAGCGGATCCTCTGGGAATGTGCCGCCCGCCACCTCGTCCTGCGGGTCGTCGACCGCACCGGCTGCGGCAGTGGCTGGTACGGACACTGCCGTCAGGTGCTGACGTGGTTCCTGGAGCGGTGGGGCGTGCCGGGCGAAACGGCGGCCGCCTGGGTGGACGAGGCGATAGGGGGCCGGTTCCGCAGCTGGACCGGCCCCGACGTTCCCCTGGTCCACGACGTCGCGGAGCGCATCGCCTCGGCCCTCCCGGCGGACGGGATACCGGAGCGGCCCCTCCGGCCGCCGGCCGATCACCTCGCGGAATGGCTCGCCGTCCGGGAGGCCGTCGCGTGGCAGGAGGTGCCCGATCCGGAGGGCGGCGGCACGGCGACGCCGGTGACGGACGGCCCCGCCGAGGACTTCCGCGCCTTCGACGGAGCCGTCGACCCGGCGCGTGCCGCGGGCCTGCTCGCCGCGCTCGACCTGCTCAGGGAGGACGCCGCGCGCGGCGTCCGCCTCGACTTCGACCTGCTGCGCGGCTGGCAGCGGCGGGTGCTCGGCGTGCCGGAGCCGCCCGCCTTCCGGGACCGCCCCGCCTTCGCCAAGGACGGACGCGAGCGCTACGGGCTCGCCCCGGACGCCCGGGCCCGCCTGGACGCGTGCCTGGCGCAGAGCGACCGGGGCGCGGGCGCGCCGCTGTCCCTGCCCGCCCGGGCGGCCAGGGCCTACCTGGACGTCTGCTTCTTCCACCCCTTCGACGACGGCAACGCCCGGGCGGCCCTCCTGGCGCTGCTCTTCGTCCTCGCCCGCGAGAACGTGGCACTGGACTCGGTCCTCCTCCTCCGGCGCTGGAGCGTGCGGGCCGACGCGCCGGAGGACGCGCGGCAGCTCGCCGGTTTCGTCGCCTTCCACATCCGGTACTCCCGGGAGCGCGCGGGCGCCTGACCTTCCGGGTCCCGGGCACGGGCGTGCCGAAGGGGCGGTCGCCGGGGTGGCGGCCGCCCCTTCGGGGTGGGATCAGGCGTAGAAGCGGTAGACCGCCTGGGCGACGCAGGCCGGCTTGTCGGTGCCGTCGATCTCGACCGTGAGGTCGACGGTGACCTCGACGCCGCCGCGGACGTCCTCGACCGCCGCGATCCCGCCGTGGGTGCGGATCCTGGAGCCGACCCGGACGGGGGAGGGGAAACGGACCTTGTTCAGGCCGTAGTTGACGGCCATCGAGACGCCCTCGACCTGGAGGAGCTCGCTCCACATGGGGATGAGGAGGGAGAGGGTGAGGTAGCCGTGGGCGATGGTGCCGCCGAAGGGGCCGGCCGCGGCCCGCTCCCGGTCGACGTGGATCCACTGGTGGTCGTCGGTGGCGTCGGCGAAGGTGTCGACGCGGGACTGGGCGATCTCGACCCAGGAGCTGTGGCCGAGGTCGGCGCCGGCCCGGGCGCGGATCTCGTCGATGCCGTGGACGGTGAGGGCCATGGGGGTTCTCCAGAAGGTCAGTGGGCGGGGTCGTTGCCGTAGTGGTCCCTGATGGGGCCCTTCAGCAGCTTTCCGGTGGCGTTGCGGGGCAGTTCGGGCGCGAGCACGACGCTCCGCGGGATCTTGTAGCGGGCCAGCAGGCCCCCGAGGTGGGCGAGCAGTTCCCCGGCGGTCGGGGAGGTCCCGGCGCGCGGCACGACGACCGCGCGGCCGACCTCGCCCCAGCGGGCGTCGGGGACGCCGATGACGGCCGCCTCGGCCACGTCCGGGTGGCGGAGCAGGGCGTCCTCGACCTCGGCGGGGTAGATGTTCTCCCCGCCCGAGATGATCATGTCCTTGAGGCGGTCGACGAGCGTGACGTAGCCGTCGGCGTCGACGGTGGCGACGTCGCCCGACCGGAAGCGCCCCCCGTCGCGGAAGGCCGCGGCGGTCGCTTCCGGCAGGTTCCAGTAGCCGGGGGTCACGTTCGGCCCCGCCACCACGACCTCGCCCTTCTCGCCGGGCGCCGCCTCCGTGCCGTCCTCGCGCTCCACCCGCACGTCGGTGAAGAAGTGCGGGACGCCCGCCGTGCCGGCGTGGCTCGCCGAGTCGGCCCGGTCCAGGATGAGCGCGCCGGGCGCCGCCTCGGTCATGCCGTACCCCTGGACGAAGGCGAGCCCCCGGTCCAGGTACGTCCGGGCGGTCCGGCTCGGCACGGGCGCCCCGCCGCACAGCAGGAGCCGCAGACCGGTCAGGTCCGCCTCCCGCCACCCGGGGGCGGCCGCCATCGCGTCGTACATCGTCGGCACCCCGAACAGCGCGGTGACGCCGTGCCGTTGGATCAGGCGCAGGGCCCGCTCCGGGTCGAAGGCCGACTCCAGGACCACCGTGCCGCCCTTGAGGAGGGTCGGCAGACAGCTCATGCTGAGTGCCCCGGTGTGGAAGAGCGGGGCGCTGACGAAGGCGACCTCGTCGGCGGCGATGTCGGTGTCGACGACGACGTTGAGGCTGTTCCAGACGATGTTGCCGTGGGTGAGGACGGCGCCCTTCGCCCGGCCCGTGGTGCCCGAGGTGTACATGATGAGGCAGACGTCGTCGTGCCCCACCTCCTCGTCGAGCGGCTCCGTCGGCGCGGCGGCGAGCAGGTCCTCGTACGCCGGGCCCGGCCCCTCGCCCTCGACGGAGAACAGGACGGCGGTCCCGGCGGCCGAGGCCAGCTCGGCCACCTTGCCCTCCGGCTGCCTCGCGTGCACCAGCACCCCGCTGCCGGAGTCGGTCAGCTGGTACGCCAACTCGGCCGTGGCGAGACGGGTGTTGAGCGGCACGAAGACCGCGCCGAGGAGCCCGGCGGCGAACAGCGTCTCCAGATACGCAGGATGGTTCGGGCCCAGGAAGGCGACCCGGTCCCCGCGCTCCACGCCCGCGCCCCGCAGGACGTGGGCCAGGCGGGTGGAGCGCTCGTGGAGCGTCGCGTAGTCGATCGAACGGCCCTCGTGGACGAGGGCGGTCCGGCGGGGGCTCCTGCGGTTCCGGCGGGCCGGCCAGGACCCGATGCCCTGGTTGCGCATGGCGTCCCCCTCAGGTGGTGGTGAGGCCGAGCAGGCGGGCCGCGTTGTCCTTCAGGATCTTCGGCCGCACCTCGTCCTTGATCGGCAGTCCGGCGAAGTCCGCGAGCCAGCGGTCCGGGGTCAGCAGCGGGTAGTCCGAGCCGAAGAGGACCTTGTCCTGGAGCAGGCTGTTCGCGTAGCGGACGAGTTGCGGCGGGAAGTACTTCGGCGACCAGCCGGACAGGTCGATGTACACGTTCGGCTTGTGCGTCGCCACCGCCAGCGCCTCGTCCTGCCAGGGGAAGGACGGGTGGGCGAGGACGATCCGCATGCCGGGGAAGTCGGCGGCGACGTCGTCCACGTCCATCGGGTTCGAGTACTTCAGCCGGATCCCGCCGCCGCCCGGCGCGCCCGCGCCGATGCCGGTCTGCCCGGTGTGGAAGACCGCGATCGCGCCCGCGTCCTCGATGGCCTCGTACAGCGGGTAGGCCATCCGGTCGTGGGGGTGGAACGCCTGGAGGTTCGGGTGGAACTTGAAGCCCTTCACCCCGAACTCCTCGACCAGACGCCGGATCTGCCGGACCGCCGCCTTTCCCTTGAACGGGTCGACGCCCGCGAAGGGGATGATGACGTCCGGGTTCTCGGCGGCCGCCTCGGCGATCTCCTCGTTCGGCACCGGCGCGGTGCCGGTGGCGGACTCCGCGTCGACGGTGAAGACCACGCAGGCCATCGACCGCTCGCGGTAGTGCGCGGCGATCTCCGGGAGCGTCGGGTGCCGGTGCTCCGCCTTGAAGTACGCGCCGGCGGCGGCGTCCAGCTCGGCCGAGAGCGACGCCCCGCCCTTCGCCGACACCTCCGCGTGGGCGTGCACGTCGATGGCGACGAGCGCGTCGAGGTCCATCACGGCGCCGCTCACAGGACCGGGGCGGGGATGCCGTAGGTCTCCGGGGCGCGGCCGACCGAGACCGGCCAGGCCGCGGCGATCGCGTCCGCGCTCCAGCCGCCGTCGGCGTACGCCACCGCGACCTCCTGCGGGTGCGACCAGAGGGCGAGCTTGTCGCCGCCGATGCCGATGCACTGGCCGGTGACGCCGGCGGAGGCGTCCGAGGCGAGGAAGGCGACCAGGCCGGCGACGTCCTCCGCGGTGCCGAAGCCCTCGCCCTTGCGCAGGCTGTCCGGGAACGGGGTGCCGTGCTGCTCCAGCGCCTCGATGTGCGGGGCGAAGACCGGAATGGTCTTGGTCATGGCGGTGGCGGCGACCGGGATGACGGCGTTGGCGGTGATGCCGGCGCGGCCGAGCTCCATCGCCCAGGTGCGGACCATGGCGGCGATGCCGGCCTTGGCGGCGGCGTAGTTGGTCTGGCCGAAGTTGCCGCGCTGCCCGGCGGGGGAGCCGGCGACCACGATCCGGCCGCCGTCGCCCTGCTCGCGCATGCGCTCCACGGCGGCGCGGACGCAGGTGAAGGTGCCGCGCAGGTGCACCCGGACGACGGTGTCGAAGTCGTCGTCGGTCATCTTCCACAGCACGCGGTCGCGGAGCACGCCCGCGTTGGTGACCATCGTGTCGATGCGGCCGAAGCTGTCGACGGCGCGGGCGACGAGGGCCTCGGCGGCCTCGGTCGAGCCGACCGGAACGACCTCGGCGACGGCCTGGCCGCCCGCCCCGGTGATCTCCTTCACCGCGGCGGCGGCCGCCTCCGCGTCCATGTCGTTGACGACGACGGACGCGCCGGCGGCGGCGAGCGAGCGGGCGTAGGCGAGTCCGAGGCCGCGGCCGCTGCCGGTGACGACGGCCACCTTGCCGGTGAGATCCACCGGGTTCACCTGGGGAGTGGTCATGGACGGGGTCCTTCCCGTGAGTCGAGTGGGCCGGGGGCGGGGCGCGGGATTCCCGCCTCGCTCACGCACCGGCGGCGCCAAAGTTAGGCAAGTTATCGCCCGTGGTCAATAAAGTGCCGAATATTGGTTCCGGGGCCTCCGCCGGGAGCCGCCCGCCCGCCTACGCTGTCCCCGTGACCCCATCCGCCGCGAAGAGCACCACCAAGAGCACCGCGCAGAGCCCCCCGGAGGGCGCTGCGCAGAGCGCCCCGGACAGTGCCCCGCAGGGCACCGGGCGCCGCACCGCGAACGGCACCGCGCCCGGTGCCGGGCGGCCCCCGAGGAGCGCCGCGCGACGCGCCCAGGAAGGCGGGCGCGAGGCCGGACCCGAGGCCGGCGAGCGCGGCTCCGCGCCCCGCCCCCAGTCCCTGATGCTGAGCTTCTTCGGCATCCACGTGCTCGGCACCGGCACCGCGCTCTCCTCGGCGAGCGTCATCGACGCCCTCGCCCGCGCCGACGTCGGCGAGGACGCCGTCCGCTCCACCCTGACCCGGATGGTCGGCAGGGGGCTGCTCGACCGGCACCGCCGCGGCCGCCGCATGTACTTCTCGCTGACCGACCGCGCCGCCGCCGTCCTCGCCGACGGCGAGGAGCGCGTCCGGCGCACGGGCGCCGTCAACCGCGCCTGGGACGGCACCTGGACCCTCGTCGGCTTCTCGCTCCCGGAGTCCTGGCGCCGGGAGCGTCACGACCTGCGCTCCCGGCTCGTCTGGGCCGGCTTCGGCCCGCTCCAGAGCGGCCTGTGGGCGGCCCCCGGCCGCGTGGACGTCGAACCCCTCGCGGCGGAACTCGGGCTCGGCGACCGTATCAGGGCCTTCCACGGGCAGGCCGCAGCGCCGACCGAGGCCGGCCCCCTGCTGCGCACCGCCTTCGACCTCGACGCCATCGCCACCGGCTACCGCGCCTTCCTCGCCCGCTGGGGCGACGACGGCCCCGCATCCGCCGACGCCCGCGACGACCTCGGGCGCCAGCTCCTGCTGCACACCGACTGGCTGGAGCTCGTCCGCCGCGACCCGTACCTCCCCGCCGAACACCTCCCCGCCGACTGGCCGGCCGAGGCCGCCGAGAGGACCTTCCGGACGCTCTCGGAGCAGTACGACCCCGCCGCCCGCCGCATCGCGGAAACCCTCCTCGACCGCTGGAACCCCCAGGCCTGAACGCCCCCGGCCGACCCGCGTCCGAGGCGGGCCGGCCGCTTCCGGCGGGTGGGTGCCCGAAGGCGACCGGCCGCCCCCGGCGGGCGCGGGGACGAGAGGCCGGATCACCCCTTGGCCGGTGGCCCCGCGAGGCCGGCCGCCTCCGGCGGACGGGTACCCGAAGGAGGCGCCCGCCCCCGCGGGTGCAGGTCCGACGCGTTCGGGGAGGACTTCCGGGCCGGCCCCGGCAACGGCACAGGGGCGGCCCGGCACCGGTCCCGGCACCGGCGTCGGTCCTTACGTCAACACCATTGACCTTGTCGTGCACGGCCGGGTCTCATGGGCGGCACCTCGGAAGGGGCCCCGCGACCGGGCCCCTCCGCGATCCGAAGGACACCCCATGGACCACCTGCACGCGCTGCGGGACGCCGCGCCGGCCCCGTTCTGGCTCGACGACCCCCGCCGGCCCCAGGCCGCCCCCGCCCTCGTCGGAGGCACCACCTGCGACCTCCTGGTCGTCGGCGGCGGCTACGCCGGACTGTGGACCGCGCTCGTCGCCAAGGAGCGCGACCCCTCCGCCGACGTCGTCCTCATCGAGGGCGAGGAGGTCGGCCACGCGGCCTCCGGCCGCAACGGCGGCTTCTGCGAGTCGAGCCTCACCCACGGCCTGGGCAACGGCCTGGACCGCTGGCCCGACGAGATCGGCACCCTCGAACGCCTCGGCCGCGAGAACCTCCGGGCGATGGAGGACGCCGTCGAGCGGTACGGCATCGACTGCGACTGGGAGCGGACCGGCTCCCTCACCGTCGCCACCGAGCCCCACCAGGTGGCCTGGCTCGCCGAGGAGGCCGAGACCGCCGCCCGGTACGGCGCCGACACCGCGCTCCTCGACGCCGATGCCGTCCGTGCCGAGATCGACTCGCCGACCTTCCTCGGCGGCCTGTGGAACAAGGGCGACACGGCCATGGTCAACCCGGCCCGCCTCGCCTGGGGCCTCAAGCGGGCCTGCCTCGACCTCGGCGTCCGCATCCACGAGCACACCCCGGGCCTCTCCCTCGACGAGCACGGCGCCGTCGTCGCCGTCCGCACGCCCTACGGCCGGGTCACCGCACGCCGCGTGGCCCTCGCCACCAACGCGTACCCCTCGCTGCTGCGCCGCCACCGCCTCTACACGGTGCCCGTCTACGACTACGCGCTGATGACGGAGCCGCTGAGCGAGGAGCGGCTCGCCGCCGTCGGCTGGAAGAACCGGCAGGGCTGGTCCGACCCCGCCCACCACTTCCACTACGTGCGGATCTCCGCCGACAACCGGATCCTGTGGGGCGGCTACGACGTCGTCTACGACTACGCCGGCCGCGTCAGCGCCGAGCGGGAGCGGCGCCCCGAGACCTTCGCCACCCTCGCCCGGAACTTCTTCCGGACCTTCCCCCAGCTGGAAGGGCTGCGCTTCACCCACGCCTGGGGCGGGGCCATCGACACCAGCACCCGTTTCTGTGTCTTCTTCGACACGAGTCACCACGGCAAGGTCGCGTACGCCGCCGGCTTCACCGGCCTCGGCGTCGGCGCCACCCGCTTCGGCGCCGAGGTGATGCTCGACCTGCTGGCCGGCGCCCGCACCGAGCGCACCTCCCTCGCGCTGGTCCGCCGCAAGCCGCTGCCCTTCCCGCCCGAGCCCGCCCGCGCGATCGGCATCGGCATCACCCAGCGCGCGCTCGCCAGGTCCGACCGCAACGAGGGCCGCCGCGACCTGTGGCTGCGCACCCTCGACCGCCTCGGCCTCGGCTTCGGCAGCTGATCCGCCCCCGCCCCCCCCGCCCGTCCCCTCCCACCGGCACGACCGCCGCGCGCCGCTCCTCCCGAGCGG
>NZ_JBHYPS010000021.1:46585-132332 GCF_042746075.1 Streptomyces sp. NPDC058758
CGCCCCCCCCCCCCGCCCCGCCCGCGCCCCGCCCCCCCCCCCCCCGCCCCCGCGGCCGAGGAGCACCACCATGGACACCACCCCGGAGACCGCGCCGCCCGCCCCCGGCGGACCCGTCGGGGAGCCCGCCGACGCCGCCGTGACCCCGGGCAAGGGCTCCCTGCTCCGCCTGATGCCCATGCTGACCGTCGCCAACGCGGCGATGTACATGGTCTACATGGGCGTCGGGGCGGTGCTCCTCCCGCTCCAGGTCGAGCAGATCGACCCCGCGAACAAGGTCGCCGCCTTCGGGCTGGTCGCCGGCGTCGCGGCGGTCTTCGCGACCCTCTTCAACCCCCTCGCGGGCGTGCTCTCCGACCGCTCCGGCCGGCGCAACCCGTGGATCCTGGGCGGCGGTCTCGCCGCCCTCGGCGCGCTGGCCCTGTTGGGCCAGGCCCGCAGTGTCCTTCTCGTCGCCATCGGCTGGTGCCTGGTCCAGGCGATGGCGAACGTCTACCAGGCGGCCCTCACCGCGGTGGTCCCCGACCGCGTGCCCGTGGAGCGCCGCGGCCTCGCCTCCGCGATGGTCGGCATCGGCACCCCCATCGGCACTGCCGTCGGCATCTCCACCGCCGCCCTCTTCGTCCCCGGCGACATCGCCCTCGGCTACCTCGTGATGGGCGCCGTCATCGCCGGGGCCGCCGTCCTCTTCACCGCGGTCGTCCGCGACCTGCGCCGCCCGGCGGCCGCCCCGCCCCCGCCGGGCGGCCGGTTCCGCGCCTTCGCCGGCACCATGAAGTCCGCCGACTTCCGCTGGGTCTTCATCGGCCGCTTCCTGATGATGCTGGGCTTCTTCGCGGTCTCCCTCTTCCAGATCTACATCCTCCAGGACCACATCGAGCTGCCCGCGGGCCTGGAGCCGGAGGAGGCCGTCGCCTTCATCGCTCCCATCGACGCCGGCGTCACCCTTCTCGCCACCGTCCTCGGCGGCGTCCTCTCCGACCGGGCGGGCCGCCGCAAGCCGCTGGTCTTCGTCTCCTCCGCGCTGTGCGCGGCCGCCATGCTCGTGCCGGTCGTCAAGCCGGACTGGGACGGCATGCTGGTCTTCACGGTGCTCATCGGCCTCGCCTTCGGCTCCTACCTCGCCGTCGACACCGCCCTCGTCACCCTCGTCCTGCCGTCCGCCGGCGACGCCGCCCGCGACATGGGCGTCCTCAACGTCGCCAACGCCGGCCCGCAGATCATCGCCCCGTTCCTGGCCTCGGCGATCGTCGGCTTCCTCGGGTACGACGGTCTGTACGTCATCGCCGCCCTCGTCACCCTGGCCGGCGCGGTGTCGGTGCTCTTCGTCCGCGGCGTACGCTGACCACCGGACCCGGAGGGAGGCGGAGGTGGACGGCCGGCTGCTGCACGTCTTCGACATGGACGGCACTCTGCTGAGGGACACCTCGGCCAGTCTGGAGATCGCCGCCCGGCTCGGCTGCCTCGGGGAACTCCGGGATCTGGAGGCGGAGTTCGCCGCCGGGGTCATCGACACCCGCGGCTTCGCCGCCGCCCTGTACGGACTGTGGCGGGAGCTGACCCCCGCCGTCGTCGCCGAGGCCTTCGACGGGGCGCCCTGGATCGGCGGGCTGGCGGAGGTCCTCGCGGACATCCGGAGCCGGGGCGACCGGGCCGTCGTCGTCACCATGTCGCCGGACTTCTTCGCCGGCCGGCTGCGCGGCCTCGGCGTCGACGACGTGGTGGCCTCCGGCTTCCCGCCGCCGCCCTTCCGCTCGGCGCCCGACCCGGCCGGGATCCTCGTCCCCGCGGACAAGGTGACCGCCGTGGACCGCCTCCTCGCCGTCCTCGGCCTCGACCGCGACGCGTGCGTGGCCTACGG
Source organism: Streptomyces sp. NPDC058758 (assembly GCF_042746075.1). NCBI lineage: Bacteria > Bacillati > Actinomycetota > Actinomycetes > Kitasatosporales > Streptomycetaceae > Streptomyces > Streptomyces sp. NPDC058758. The sequence goes on from NZ_JBHYPS010000021.1 coordinate 48,447, forward strand.
CGACTCCGGCTCGGACGTGCCGCTCTTCTCCGTCCTGCGCCACACCGTCGCCGTCAACGCCGCGCCCGGCCTCCGCGCCCTGGCCGCCGCCGGCTACGACGGGGACGACCTGCGGGTCGCGTACGCCCTGGGCAGGGAACTGCGCGCCCGCACCTGAACGGCCGGGTGCGGGCGCGCGGTTCGCGGGTCACCAGGTGACGGGCTTGCCCCCGAAGGTGACGGCCAGCGAGCCGTTCGCGGCGAAGGACCAGCCGAGGGCGCCGGCGTACGCCGTGCACCGCGAGCCGTTCGTCCCGGACCAGAACTGGTTCGACGCGTCGACGTCGCCCACGAGCTTGTCGTTGGTGCCGCCGCTCGTGCTCCGGCAGGACGTGTTGCCGCGGAAGACCGACGTGCCCGCCTCGAAGGTGTAGTTGCGCTGTGCGTTGTCGACCGAGACGTTCTCGGAGACCTTCAGCGAACCCGGGTTGCTGTTGTAGGTGAAGCCGTGCTTGCCGTTGCGGTAGGCGATGCTCCGGCGCACGACGTGGTCGACGGCGATGGACTCCCCGCCGAGCTTGTAGCCGTTGCGGTCGCCGTTGGCGTTCACCGTCCCGTCGGAGAGCGTGCCGTTGGTGTACGCGAGGGAGTACTCCACCGTCACCGGGTCGATCGGGCCCGTGTCCGGCTTGGTGTACAGGTCCCAGCCGTCGTCGATGTTGTGGTGGGCGACCGCGTACCGGAAGACGTTCCCCGGCCCGGTGGTCAGCTTGGCGGCGAAGCCGTCGGCGTTCTCGCCGGCCGCGTCGGCGTTGTCGTGCGACTCGACGCTCACCATGAGGTTGCGGGCCGGCCACTGGTCGCGCGGGGTGGTGGAGCCGATCCGCCCCAGCTGGAGGCCGGTGTCGCGGTTGAAGCGGGTGACCGTGCGCTCGATGACGTTGTCGCTGCCGCCGACGTAGATGCCGTTGTCGCCGGCCCGCTGGACGATCAGCCCCTTCACGTGCCAGAAGTCGCCGTTCAGGACCAGTCCCCGGTTGGCGGAGGACTCGGCCATCGCGGAGAAGTCGAGGACCGGGGTCTCGCCCGGATAGGCGGCGATCGTCTTGCGGGCGGCGGAGGTGCCGTCGTTGCCCGCCGCGACGGTGACGGTCTGCGCGAGCGCGTACGTGCCGCCGCGCAGGTGGATCGTGCCGCCCGCCCCGATCCGGGTGATCGCCGAGGCGAGCGTCGTCGGGTCGGCCTGGGTGCCGGCGGCGCCCGCGGTGCCGGTGGGCGACACGTAGAGGGCGGGGCCGGAGGGGGCGGGGGTGTCGGCGGTGGAGAGTTCGACGTGGTCGACGTTGGGCAGCCCGGCGGCGGTCGTCGGGCTGAGCCGGACGGTGTTGGTGCCCGCCGCGACCGGCACGGTGAAGGTCTTGGAGGTCCACCCGGTCCAGGTGCCGGTGGACTCGAAGGAGGCCCCCGCCGCCACCGTCGATCCGTTGACGACGACGTCGGCCGGGCGGGCCGCGGTGGCGCCGTTGGCGAACCGTACGGTGAGCGTCGCCGTCCCGGCGGCGGGCGCCGTGACGGCGAACTGCGCGTACGCGCCCACGGCGTTGGTGCCGTTGCAGAAACCGCTGCCGGAGAACCCGGTCCAGTCGGAATCGATCGTGCCGGTGCAGACGGCGGGCGAGGTCTCGGCCTCGTACCGCCCGGTCGCGGCCTGGGCGCCACCGGCGGCGGACAGGGCGACGAGGGTGCCGGCGACGAGGCCCACGCTGAGGGCGAGGGGAGTGGTGCGCATCGGTGTCTCCTGGTGGGGGAGGCGGCTCGGACACGGCGGGAAAGCGCTTTCTCCGTACGGACGCCGACGCTAGGGCGAGTGTCGGAGACGCGTCAATATGCGCGTACGTGATTGCTGTTCACGGACATGAACGACTTTTGTCCGTGCCTGTGAACGCGGGCCGTGTGGTGGGAGGGGGTGAAAGGGGAGGGAAGGGGGCGAAGGGGAGCGAGGGGGACGGGGGTCAGCGGGGCGCGTGCGGGCGCAGGACCATCAAGCCGTCCTGCGGGGTCGCCGCCATGGCGAAGGGGAAACGGTCGAGTTCGAGGCAGAGCGCGACGTCGTCGGGGTGCGCGCCTTCGCGCACCCCGCTCGCCAGCTCGGCGGCGGCACGGGACGCGGCGGCGCGGCGGAGGTAGGGGGCGGCGGTTCCGGAGGCGGTCGCGCCGGGGTCGGCGTCCGCGTCGGGTCCGGCGGCCCTGCGGGCTATGTACTGGGCGCAGGCCAGGTCCTCGTCGGCCCGCCCGTCCTCCCCCGTGACGACGAAGGTCACCTCGCCGTACCCGCCGTCCCGCAGGACCCGCGCCGTCGCCTCGGCCACCACGAACCCGGCGCAGAGCACCAGCGGGGCGTGCTTCACCGCGAGGGCGCCGACCGTCCCGGCCGTGGTCTTCTGCACGACGGTGCGGCCGGCCAGGTCGGCGGAGCGCAGCAGGCCCGGCGAGTTGACGAGGTCGAAGCCGGGGGTCGGCGGCCCGTCCTTCAGCGCCGCCCAGTCCGGGTGGCGGGCCGTGAGCGCCAGCGCGGCGGCCTGCGATTCGGCGAGCACGATCTTCTCGGCGCCCCGGGCGAAGGCCCAGGCGGCGACGGTGTACGCGCGCATGACGTCCACCACGACCGCGACGGAGGGGACTTGGCGGATCTGGGAGATGGCGAGGAAGTGGGCATCCATGCCGGCGATGATCGCGCATGCGCTCCGCCGGGCGCGACGACCGAGGCGGCCGGGCGGTCGTTGGGGGACCGGAGGCCGGAGGCCGGGGACCGGGGACCGGGGGGCGGGCGGTCGTGGCGACTGGGCGGCCGGGACGGTCGAGGGCGGTCGCGGGTGGCCGGGGCGGGCGTCGGGAGGCCGGAGTGGCCGTGGCGGCCGTGGCGACCAGGGTGGGGCTGGGCGACCGGAGGGGCCCGCATCGCACATGCCCCCCGCCGCGAATAATCCAGGAGGCAGGGGAGGCCCCGCCCCTATGATGACCCGATGCTGTCGATCAAGAAGGTCCAGATCACTTTCGACTGCGCGGAACCGGAGCGCGTCGCCCGCTTCTGGCGCGCGGTGCTCGGGTACGACGCGCCGCCGGCTCCGGAGGGCTTCGACTCCTGGGACGAGTTCGACCGCGGGACCCCCGGACGGCGGGGCGCGGACTGGGCCGCCATCCCTCCGGTGGGCGACGAGCCGCGCCTGTTCTTCCAGCGCGTGCCCGAGGGCAAGGTCGCCAAGAACCGGGTGCACCTCGACGTGCGGGCCGGCACGGGCCTCGTGGGCGACGAGCGCCTGGCCGTACTGGAGGCCGAGTGCGCGCGCCTGGTCGCGCTCGGCGCGACCCACGACCAGACGCTGTACGCGGACGAGGAGAACGAGTCCTGCATCGCGATGCGGGACATCGAGGGCAACGAGTTCTGTCTCGACTGACGAGCCGTCAAAACTCTTCCCCCACACGGTGGAACGGTTCGTGTGACCGCGTCCTGCTCCCCGCTCGGGGCCGGCCGGGCCGAGGCACTGCCCGGCCGTCCGCAGGCCCCGCCGATCTCGCGGTGTCCGCCCAGCTGCCCCCCCGCCGGCACACGGACGTCCCGCCGGCACCGCACGCCCCCGCCGACGTGCGGGCGCCCCGCCGGTTTAACCGTTTGACCCGGGCCCGGAGCGCCGCTGCACTGGGTGCGGGACGGGTGCCGCGACGTGCGGTGCCGGCACATGGGGAGGAAGCGGCAGTGACGGATATTCGGTCCACCGGGGACGAGGACCTGGACGTCTTCGTCGACACCCTGCATCGCGCGTTCGGACTTGTCCCGGGAACCCCGGGAGAGGACGGCTCGGGGGTCTGGTGGTCGGCGTTCGAGATGGACCGGAACCTGCTGGCGCTGGCCGAGGACGGCCGTCCGGTCGGCACGGCCGGCGCGTACTCCTTCGAACTCACCCTGCCGGGAGGGAACGTCGTCCCCGTCTCCGGCGTCACCGCCGTGGGCGTGCTGCCCACGCACCGACGGCAGGGCGTGCTCACCTCCTTGATGCGGCGTCAGCTCGCCGACCTGCGGGCGCGCGGAGAGGTCGCCGCCGTGCTGCTGGCGTCCGAGGCCGTCATCTACCGCCGGTTCGGCTACGGGCCCGCAACCTTCACGCAGCGGGTGGCCGTCTCCCGGCACCAGGGGGCCTTCGCCCGGCCCCGGGCGCTCGGAGCGGCCGACGCGGCCGGTTCCGTGGAGCTGCTGCGGCGGGCCGACTGCGGCCCCCTCCTCGAAGAGGTCTACGAGCGGTACCGCCGCGCCCAGCCTGGCGCGCTCGCGCGGCCGCACCGCTGGTGGGCGCGGGGCGCGGGCCAGCCGCCGGTCGCGGGGGCGCCGCGCTACGTGGCGGTCCACCGGGACGCAGAGGGCGCGGCGGACGGCTACGCCTCCTACGCGGTCGACTCCGGGACCCTCACGATCGACGAGGTCATCACGGACGACGACGCCGTCTTCGCGGAGCTCGCCCGGTTCGCGCTCGGCCACGACCTCGTCACCGAGGTCGTCTTCAAGCAGGTCCCGCCCGGTCATCCGCTGCGCCACTGGCTGGAGGACTTCCGCGCCGGCCGGCTGACCGAGGACACCGACTGGCTCTGGGTGCGCCTGCTCGACGTCCCGGGCGCGCTGACCGCGCGCGGCGGCTGGCTCGCGGACGGCGAGCTCGTCCTCGACGTCGACGACCCGTTCCTCGGCGAGCGCGGCCGCCACCTGCTGACCGTCCGGGACGGCAAGGCCGACTGCGCTCCGACGGACCGGGAGCCCGACCTCTCCCTGGACGTCTCCGACCTGGGCTCCCTCTACCTGGGCGGTACGGCCCCCAGCACCCTGGTCCGCGCCGGCCACGTACGGGCCCACCATCCCGAGGCCGCCGCCCGCGCCGACGCCCTCTTCCGCACGGAGCGCCCGCCGCACTGCCCGCACTGGTTCTGAGGGCGGGCGGCACACGGGACCTCAGGCGTCCCCGGGCCAGGCGTCGCTACGCCATTCGCGTTCCTCGACGCCCCGGTCCCGGTGGGCGGCGAGGGCGGCGGCGAGGTCGCCGTGCACGGCGACGGCCACCTTCCCGTCCCCGAAACCGGCGCCGGCCGGGGGCGCCCCGCCCTCCGGCACGGCGGCCAGTTCGAGGCCCCGCCCCTCCGCCGCGAGCCGCAGCGCGGCCTCCGACACGGCGAGGCGGCCCCCGTCGGACCACCCGCGCAGCCCGGTCAGGTCCAGCACGACGGGCCCGGTGCCCCGGGCGAGGGCCCAGCCGACGGCTCCCTGGAACCGCCCCACGGCCTCCTGCCCCAGGAAACCGGCCAGGGAGAGCACACCGAGCCCGGGGTGGATGGTGTAGCGCCACTCGATGGTCATCGTCGTCTCTCCTCGCTCCCGGCCATGTCCCGGCCGTCCGCAGCATCCTCACCCGAGACCCCACCCCCGCGCACAACGGTCCACGGAGCGGTCACCGCCCCGGAACCCCGCCACCCTCGGGCCGCCTCGTCCCGGGGCCGCACCCGCATCGAGGGAACGGCCCCGGCCCCGGAGCGCGGACGCCCGTCGGCGCCGCCTCCCTACGATGGGCGCATGGCGGATCCCGTGCGTGAACAGGTCGTGTCCCCCGTCCATCCGAGGACCCCGGGGGCGGCGGAGCTCGCGGCGGCGGCCGAGGTGTTCGGGCTGCTCGGCGATCCCACGCGGTTGCAGTTGCTGTGGGTGCTGACGCGCGGGGAGGCCGACGTCGGCGCGCTGACCGCGGCGTGCGGGGCCGCGCGGCCCGCGGTGAGCCAGCACCTGGCCAAGCTGCGGCTGAGCGGGCTCGTGCAGGCGCGGAAGGACGGGCGGCGGGTGGTGTACGCCCTGCCGGACGGGCACCTGAAGCGGCTGGTGGTCGAGGCGCTGAACCGGGCCGACCACATGGTGACGGGGGAGCCCTGGCACGACTGAGCCGGCGGGGCCCGGGCACCGGCGGGGCGCGCCGCGGAGGCCGAGGGCGCCGGGGCGCACGCGATGTTCCGTGTACATGTGCGCACGCGTGCACATGTCCGCTACGGTGAGGGGGACCGCACCCCGCTGCCGAACGAGGGCGTCCCCATGCTGTCCGTCCTGCGCGACCGCACCTACCGGCACCTCTTCCTCGCCCAGGCCCTCGCCCTCACCGGCACCGGCCTGGCGACCGTCGCCCTCGCCCTCCTCGCGTACGACCTCGCCGGCGCGCACGCGACCGCCGTGCTCGGCACCGCGCTCGCGCTCAAGATGGCGGCGTACGTCGGCCTGGCGCCGCTCGCCGGGGTGCTGGCCCGCCGGGTGCCGCGCCGGACCCTGCTCGTCGGCGCCGACCTCGTGCGGCTGGCCACCGCGCTGGCCCTGCCGTTCGTGGACCGGGTGTGGCAGGTGTACGGGCTCGTGCTGCTGCTCCAGGCGGCCTCGGCGGTCTTCACCCCGGCCTTCCAGGCGACGATCCCGCGCGTCCTGCCCGAGGAGCGCGACTACACCCGGGCCCTCGCCCTCTCGCGGCTCGCCTACGACCTGGAGAGCCTGGTCAGCCCGGTCCTCGCCGCCGCGCTCCTCGCCCTCGTGCCGTACGGGTGGCTCTTCACCGGCACCGCCGCCGGGTTCCTGCTCTCCGCGCTCCTCGTCCTGCCGCTGCGGCTCCCGGCGGACACCGGCCCCGGCCCGGCCGCCGGACGGGTCCCCGGCGCCCGGCTCCTCCTCGCCACCCCGCGGCTGCGCGCCCTGCTCGCGCTCGACCTGGCCGTCGCCGCCGCCGGAGCCATGGTGCTCGTGGAGACCGTCGTCCTCGTCCGGGAGGGACTGGGGCGCACGGCGGGCGACGTGTCCCTCGCCCTCGCCGCGTACGGGGCGGGCTCGATGACCGCGGCCCTGGCGCTCCCGCGCCTCCTCGGCCGGACCGGCGACCGCGCCCTCATGCTCCCGGCCGCCGGGGCCCTCACCGCCGGACTCGGCCTGCTGGCCACCGGACTGGCCTCCGGCTGGGCCGCCGCGCACCGGGCCGCCGCCTGGCCCGTCCTGCTCGTCCTGTGGGCCTGCCTCGGCGCCGCCACCTCGACGGTCCTCACGCCCGGCGGGCGGCTGCTGCGCCGGTCCGCCGCCGACCCCGACCTGCCCGCCCTCTTCGCCGCCCGCTTCTCCCTCTCGCACGGCTGCTGGCTGCTCACCTACCCGCTCGCCGGCTGGCTCGCGTCCCGCGCGGGACCCGCCGCCTCGGCCGCCGCCCTCACCGCCGTCGCCCTGGCCGCCACCGTCGCGGCCGCCCGGCTCTGGCCGCGCCGCGACCCCGAGGAGCTGGAGCACGCCCACCCCGAACTCCCCGCCGGGCACCCCCACACGGCCGCCGGCACCGGCCCCGGCCACCGGCACGTCCACGCCTTCCGGATCGACGCCCTGCACCGCCACTGGCCGGCCCCGCCCGGCCCGGCCCCCACCGGCTGAGCGGGCGGGACGCCCCGCCCGGCCCGTTCGGCCGTCGGAAAAGCGGTCGAGGTTCCGGGGCGGACTTGAGAAGGTGGGGCTTTTCCCGCCCCGGCCGGGCCGGTGCGGCCCCCGGACCGTCGCAGCCGAGAGGATCCCCCGTGCCCAGCGCCGTCAGCCTCATCCGTTCCGCCACCCTGTCCGACGTCGCCGAGTACGCGTACGCCGCGACCGCGCCCGCCGGGGCCCGGCTGGTCTTCCTGGCCGGTGCCTGCCCGCTCGACGCCGACGGCGCCACCGTGGCGGTCGGGGACGTCGCCGGGCAGGCGGCGGCCTGCGTCGCGAACCTGCGGACGGCGCTGAAGGACGCCGGGGCCGGCATCGAGGACGTCATCAGCACCCGCGTGCTCGTCGCGACGACCCGTCAGCCCGACCTGGTGGCCGCCTGGCAGGTGGTCCGCGACGCCTTCGGCGACCACGACGTGCCGAGCACCCTGATGGGCGTCACCGTGCTCGGGTACCACGACCAGCTCGTCGAGATCGAGGCCGTCGCCGCCGTCCTCGACGCCTGACCGCGCCTCACCCGGAGCGCGTCCACAGGGTCAGGTCGCTGGACGTGGCGACCGCGAGCGTCCGCCCCGACGGGGAGAAGCCGGCGGCGCGCAGCGTCGACCAGGTGGAGTGCAGGACGTGCCACCAGCCCTCGGTGTGCGGCGGACGGTGCCAGTTCCCGCCGTTGGCGGAGAGCAGGATCCGGTGGTTCGGCCAGTCGGGGGCCTCGACGTCCACCGTCCAGCCGTCGCCGCTCGTGCTGTGCAGACCGCCGCCGAACAGCCCCGCGATCCGCACCCGTCGCCCGGCGAGCGGGCCGATCCCGGGGCACGACAGGTCCGGGGTGCCGTCCGGCCCGTCGTCCTCCGGGTCCCGGTCCCGCGCGACCCGCTCGCCCGTCACCGCGTCGAAGACGCCGTAACCCTGGTGGGAGACGACCATCACCAGGTCGTGGCCGGTGGCGGGGTCCACGCCGAAGCCGACGCCGGTGAGGCCGCCGACGGCGGCGCGGTCGCCGAACACGTTCCGCCAGGGCGCCGGCGCCGGGACGACCGGGGCGGCGAGGAGCCGGCGGCGCAGTCCCGCCTGGTACGGGGAGAGGGCGGGGGCGCCGTCGTCCGGCGCGGGCGTGCTTCGCATGCCCCGATCATGACGGGCCCTCCCGCGGAGGAGTGACCCGCCCCTCCCCGGAGCCGACGCCGGAGCGGACGCGCCCGAGGCCGTGCCGTCGCATCCGCATTCGTGTCCGCGTCCGCTGCCGCACCCGCCCCCGCACCCGCCGTCGTACCGCCCGCACCACCGTGCCGCCACCTCCCCCTCCCCCTCCCTCTCCTCCCGCCCCTCCCTCCCCGGCCGTCCGGCTTTCGTGCGGTGCCGTCCGGTGGCCGGTCCTCGCGGGTGGCGGCCGGAACGCGACGGTGGCGCGGGCGGGGCGGTTCGCGGGGGTTCGGCAGGGGATCGGGGGAGTCTCCGTGTCCACGACATGGCAGATACATGACAGGAGGCCAACTTCCTTGATCCGCCCGGCCGGTGAGGCACAGGCTTCTGCCCACGCCGAGCGGAGGACCCCCTCCCCGGCAGTGCGTGCGACCGCACGCGACCCCCACCGCGCCGCCCGAACCGGGGCGCGCCGCTCCCAGGAGGAACCACTCACCATGGCACTCCCGCACCGCACCGCCCGCCGCACGCTGATCGCCTCCGCCGCCACCGTGGCCGCGCTCGCCACCGGCCTCGCCGTGGCCCCCGCGCAGGCCGCCCAGGCCCCCGCCGAGGGCGTCGTCGTCGCCGCAGGCTCGGCCGACGCCGTCGCCGACAGCTACCTCGTCAGCCTCAAGCCCGGCGCCGGCTTCGCCGCAGGCTCCGCCAAGGGCCGCGCGCTCATAGCCGGTTACGGCGGCAAGGTCGGCAAGACCTTCGGCGCCGCCCTCAACGGCTACACCGTCACCCTCGACGCGGCGGCCGCCCGCCGCCTCGCCGCCGACCCGGCCGTCGCCACCGTCGAGCAGAACCGCGTCGTCCGCGCCGACGCCACCCAGACGAACGCGCCGTGGGGCCTCGATCGCATCGACCAGGCCGCCCTGCCGCTCTCCGGCACCTATACGTACCCGGACAGCGCGGGCGCCGGAGTCACCGCGTACGTCATCGACACCGGCGTGCGGATCAGCCACAGCGAGCTCGCGGGCCGGGCCGTCAACGGCTACGACGCCGTCGAGGGCGACACCGTCGCCCAGGACGGCAACGGCCACGGCACCCACGTCGCCACCACCATCGCCGGCTCCACCTACGGCGTGGCCAAGGCCGCCAAGGTCGTCGCCGTCCGCGTCCTCGACGCCAACGGCTCCGGCACCACCGCGGGCGTCGTCGCCGGCATCGACTGGGTGACCTCCCACCACACCGCCGGAGCCCCCGCCGTCGCCAACCTCTCGCTCGGCGGCGGCGCGTCCACCACCCTCGACAACGCCGTCAAGCGCTCCATCGCCGACGGCGTCACCTACGCCGTCGCCGCCGGCAACTCCGGGGTGAACGCACGCAACTCCTCGCCCGCCCGCGTCACCGAGGCCCTCACCGTCGGCGCCACGAACAACGCCGACGCCAAGGCGAGCTGGTCCAACTACGGCGCCGTCCTCGACCTGTTCGCCCCCGGCGTCTCCATCACCGCCGGCTGGCACACCGGCGACACCGCCACGAACACCATCTCCGGCACCTCCATGGCCGCCCCGCACGTCGCCGGAGCCGCCGCCGTCTACCTGGCGGGCCACCCCTCGGCCACCCCCGCCCAGGTCGCCACCGCCCTGGTGAACGGCGCCACCCCCGACAAGGTCACCACCCCCGGCAGCGGCTCCCCGAACCGCCTCCTCCGCCTCGTTCCGTAACCCCGGACGCCACGACCGCGCCCCGGCACCCCTCCAGGTGCCGGGGCGCGGTCACGCACCCGCCGTGACCTCCACGGGCCGGGCCGCGGCCAGTACCCCGACACCGTCCGGCCCGTCGGTCGCCGCGCCCGGAGCTCTGCTGCCGAGCCGCGCGGCGTTGACGACGGACGCCGGTCGGCGCTCCGGCCCCGGACAACGCGGTTTTCCGCGGAGGCCGGGGCCGGAGAGGGGGTACGAGGGGTATGAGGGGGTCAGGGGACGATCAGGTCCGGGACGAGCGCGCGGAGTTCGGCGACCGGCAGGACGCCGTCGCGGACCAGGACCGGGGTCGCGCCGCTGAGGTCGACGATCGACGACGAGACCGCGCCGGCGGTACGGCCGCCGTCGAGGTACACCGCGACGGACCCGCCGAGCATCGCCTGCGCGGCGTCGCAGTCCTGCGGGGACGGGTGGTCCGTGAGGTTGGCGCTGGACACGGCCAGCGGGCCCGTCTCCGCGAGGAGGTCCAGGGTCAGCGGATGGTCCGGCATCCGGACCGCCACCGTGCCGCCGGTCTCGCCCAGGTCCCAGTCGAGCGACGCCCGGTGGCGCACCACCAGGGTCAGGCCGCCCGGCCAGAAGGCGTCGATCAGCGCCCGTGCCGCGTCGGGGAGTTCGTCGGTCAGCTCGCCGAGCGCCGCGGCCGAGTCGACCAGGACGGGGGAGGGCTTGTGACGGCCGCGGCCCTTCGCCGCCAGCAGCGACGCGACCGCCTTCGGGTCGAAGGCGTCGGCCCCGACCCCGTACACGGTGTCCGTCGGCAGCACCACGAGCTCGCCGCGGCGGACCGCGGCCGCGGCCTCGTCGAGGCCCGCCGCGCGGGCCGCCGGGTCGGAGCAGTCGAAACGGGACGTCACGCCGCAGCGCCCTCCTCCGCCACGGCGCCGTGCGTGCTCACCAGCCGGGCGCTGCCGCCGGCCAGCTCGTAGCCGAGGCCGACGACGGCGATCTCGCCGGCCGCCACCTGGTCGGACAGCAGCCGGGAGCGGTCCAGGAGCAGGTTCGCGGTGTGCCGGATGTGCTCGTCGATGATGTCGCTGTCGGCCGTCAGGCCGGCGGTCCGGGCCGCCAGTATGCTCGGCGTCACCCGCTCCACCACGTCCCGCACGAAGCCGTTGGCGGTGAAGCCCTCCTCGACGGCCGCGCGGGCCGCGGCGACCGCGCCGCAGGAGTCGTGGCCGAGGACGACCACGAGCCGCGCGCCGAGGATGCTCGTCGCGTACTCGACGCTTCCCAGCACTTCGGGGCCGATGACGTGACCGGCGGTGCGGACGACGAACAGGTCGCCGAGCCCCCGGTCGAAGATGATCTCGGCCGCGAGCCGTGAGTCGGAGCAGCCGAGGATGACGGCGAACGGGTCCTGGCCGGGCGCGAGCTCCGCGCGACGGGCGGCGTCCTGGTTCGGGTGCTCGGGCGTGCCCGAGACGAAGCGACGGTTGCCTTCGAGGAGGGCGTCGAGGGCAAGGGCCGGAGATGTTCTGGGCATGCTGCCACCCTATGCGCGCCCCCCGCCCCCCGCGCTACCCGACCACCCCCCTGTCACCCGCCGTGTGACGCATTGCACCCACTTCCTCGAACCCTTGCCCGCACCCCTTTTCGCACGCCTGATCCCCCCTGATCCTCCCTGTCCCCTCTCTCCCGCACCCCGCGCCGACCGTGAGCCCCCGTCGGCCGCCGCATGGCCATGCCGCGCCGGCCGTGTCGACGCCCACCCGTTCGCGCCCCGCGCGCCCACACCCACGCGCCCACGCGCCCGTGTACGCACGCCCCCGCGTACCCGCACCCCCCCCGCGCGCCCCGCCGGTGCCCGGGTGCGCGGCGCCCGCGGCCGATGCGCCGTTCGTGCAGGAGCGCCCCCGCGCCGCTCCCACGGCGGTTCGCGTCACGTACCGCTCGCTTCCGGCCGGAAACCTGCCCCCGCCACCCACCCGCGCCGGCCGTGCCGTTCGCCCCGCTAGCCTGCGGCCAACGCCCCTCGCCGCCCCGCCCCGGGGCCGTCCCGCGGCCCCGCGCCGGCCTCGTCACCAGGCCCCCGGTGCCCCGCACTTCTCGCAGCGCACCCGCGCACTCCCGTCGTGCCGCCCGCACACCCGATCGTCGCCTGATCACCGTCCGATCCGTCGCCTGATCACCGTCCGATCCGTCGCCTGATCACCGTCTGATCCGTCGCCTGATCGCCGTCCGATTGCCGTCCGATCCGTCGCCTGATCGCCGTCCGATCCGTCGTCCGACCGTGAGGGGTTCCTCCGCATGCCGTCCTCCCCGCCGCCCGGGCGGCTCCGCCGCCTTCCCTCCCACTTCCGCCAGGACTTCGCCGCCTCGCTCGTGGTCTTCCTGGTCGCGCTGCCGCTGTGCGTCGGCGTCGCCGTCGCCTCCGGGGTGCCGGCCGAACTCGGTCTGGTCACCGGCATCGTCGGCGGTCTCGTCACCGGCATGATGCGCGGCAGCAGCCTCCAGGTCTCCGGGCCCGCCGCCGGACTCACCGTCCTCGTCCTGGAGACGGTGCGGACCTTCGGCCCGGCCGGGCTCGGTGTGATCGTGCTGGCCGCCGGGCTGGTCCAGACGGCGCTGGGCCTGCTCCGCTGGGGCCGCTGGTTCCGGGCCATCTCGCTCTCCGTCGTGGAGGGCATGCTCGCGGGGATCGGGCTGGTGATCGTCGCCGGACAGCTGTACGCGGCCGCCGGCGTCCCCGCGCCGGAGGGGGGCGTCGCCCGGCTGGCCGCGCTGCCGGCGGCGCTGGCCGGAGCGCTCGCCGACCCGCGTGCCGTCGCGTCGGTGGCCGTCGCCGCCGGCACGGTCCTGGTGATCGTCGGCTGGCCCCGGCTGCCGGGCCGGGCGGGCGCGCTCCCGGGTGCCCTGGTGGCCGTCCTGCTCGCCGGGCTCGTCACCGCCCTCGCCGGGCTGCCCGTCGCGACCGTCCGGGTCGACGGCGTCCTGGCCGCGGTCAGGACGCCCGACCCCGCCGCCTTCCTCCTGCTCGCCGAGCCCGCCGTCCTCAGGACCGTCCTGGCCTTCGCGCTGATCGCCTCCGCCGAGTCCCTGTTCAGCGCGGCGGCCGTGGACCGGCTGCACGACGGCCCGCCCACCGACTACGACCGCGAACTCCTAGCCCAGGGCGCCGGGAACACCCTGTGCGGCCTGCTCGGCGCCCTGCCGCTGACCGCCGTGATCGTCCGCAGCTCGGCGAACGTCCGGGCCGGCGCGCGGACCCGGGTCTCCCGGGTGCTGCACGGCGTGTGGCTGCTGGTCTTCGCCGCGCTGCTGCCGGGCGCGCTCGCGTACGTACCGCTGCCGGCGCTCGCCGGGATCCTCGTCCACGCCGGATGGAAGCTCATCCCCTTCCGGGGGATCGTCGCCCTGTGGCGCGGTCACCGGGGCGAGGCGGCGGTCCTGGGGGCGACGGCGGCGGCGATCGTGGCGGTCGGCATGCTCGAAGGGGTGCTCGCCGGTCTCGGTCTCGCCGTCGCGAAGGCCGCTTGGGAGGCGTCCCACCTCCGCGTCGACCACACCGACGAACCGCCCCCGCCCGCCCGGCCGTCCCCGTCCGCCCGGCCGTCCCTGCCCGACCGGCCGTCCCTGCCCGATCAGCCGTCCCCGTCCGACCGGCGCCCCGCCTCCGGCGAGCCGTTCGCGCACGGCGAGCCGGGCCCGCCCGCCGTGGGCGTGCTCCGCGTCCGGCTCAGCGGCGGCGCCACCTTCCTCCGGCTGCCGAAGCTCCTCGACGTCCTGGAGGCGCTGCCGCGAGACCGGCCCGTCGAGGTGGACCTGTCGGGGCTGCACCACCTCGACCACGCCTGCCGCGCCGCGGTGACCGCGTGGGCCGAACGGCACGCCGCCGCCGGGCCCCACCCCGTACGCCTCCACCCCTTCCCCGACCCGCACGCCGCGCCGGCCGCCGCGCCCGCGCCCGCCGGCCCGTGAAGGGCGGGTGGCCCGGGGTCAGCCCGTCGCGTCCCAGGCGCGGGTCAGGCCGTCCAGCCAGGCCGGGGGGAGTTCGGCGGCGTCCCACTCCTCCCGCAGCTCCGCCGGGTGGACGGCGAGCCGTTCCAGGACGGCGAGGCTGGTGGGGGAGTGGACCAGGGTGTAACGGCCGTGGATGGCGATCGCGCTGCCCGGTCCGTACGTGGCGTACAGCCGCTCCAGATGGGACCGGTGGTCGGTGGCGAAGGCCGTCAGCCGCCCCGGATAGGCGGCCCGCTGCCGGGCCCCCATCGTCGCGAGCGCGGAGGCGAGCACCTGTTCGGTGACCTCGGGGTCGAGGTCGGACTCCTCGGAGAAGGTGAGGTACAGCGGCACGACCGCCACCTTGGCCCGCTCGACCTCCATCCGCCCGACCCGCGTCCGGGGGTCGGGCTCCCCTTCGGCGTCCGCGGCGACGGCCTTGCCCAGCGCCCGGTCGGCGAGGCCCGCGAGTCCTTCGGTGACGGCCCGTGAACCGTCGCGCCAGCCCGCCGCGTACGGCTCGCCGCTGCCCGGCGGGGCCTGCCGTCCCGTGCCGGACAGCTCCTCGTGCGCGACGGCGAGGGCACCGGCCTCGACGAGGCCGATCAGCTCCTCGGCGTCGCCGGAGTACACCCCCGCCCGTGCGAGGAGCTGGAGCAGCGTCGTCCTCGCGTTGTCGACGCTCGCGGCGTCGAGCTGCAGCCGTTCTTCCCGGGCGGCGGTCATCGGTGGTCCTCCTCCTCGCGGTACCGGCGCGTACGGGTGCGGCGGACGCGCCTTCGAGGACGCGACGATCACGGGCCCGCGCCACGCTCCCCTCGCGGCGGCGCACGTACGGGACCGGTGATCGGGTCCTCAATCGCCGAGGTTTCCAGCTTCCCCGGCCCCCCGTCCAGCCGACTTCCCGGTCCCCTCCGACCAGGCACGCGGTGCCATCCGGCCCGCCCGGTCGGGCCGGACCCCGACGGCCCCGGCCTCCCGGGGAATCCCATACCCCCGCCCCGTATCACGGACGGCCGTGGAGGCTGGGCCGCGGTACCGGCCGGAGACACGAAGTGCCAGCCCGGGGCCGGGTATCCCGCTGCTCGGAGCCGTACGCCCCCGCCCCGGCCGCGCCGGTCGCGGGAGCGGTCCGCGGACGCGAGCGGCCCGCGCACGCGAGGGGGCCGTCCGGTGTCAGCCGATCCGCACGCCCCACATGAACGGCATCCCGCTGCGGGCGATCGACTCGTAGCGGACCTGCGCGCCGGGCTTGGGGGCGTGGAGGATCTGGCCGTTGCCCGCGTAGAAGCCGATGTGGCTGAGGTCGGTCCGCATCACGATCAGGTCCCCGGGCCGCAGGTCGGCCAGGCGGTCGACGCGGGTCCCCGCCGACGCCTGCGCCTGCGAGGTGCGGGGGAGTGCGACGTCCGCCTGGCGGAACGCCCAGGAGGTCAGCCCCGAGCAGTCGAAGGACGACGGGCCGCTCGCGCCCCACACGTACGGCAGTCCGACGCGGCTCTTCGCCGCGGCGAACGCCGCCGCCGCCCGCCCGGAGGCGCTCGGCTGGTTCCCGAGCTCCACCCGCGCGCTCGCCCGGTTCGCCCGCTGCTCCGCCTCGGCGATCCGTGCCCGCTCCTTCGCCGACAGGGTGTTGAGGAGCCGCTGGGCCTCGCGCAGCTTCCCCTGGATCTCGCCCTTCCGCTCGCCCAGCTCCCGCTGGACGGCGCCGAGGTCGCGCAGCCGCTCCGACGCCTCGCCGCGCTGCTGCCGCAGCGTCCGCTGCTCGTCGAGGAAGCGCCGGAGCGCCGCCGTCTGCCGCTCGCCGGCCCGGTCGAGGGCGGTGGCGCGGTCGAGGTACGCGTCGGGGTCGGAGGAGAGGAAGAGCCGCAGCGCGGGATCGAGGCCGCCCGCCCGGTACTGGTCCGCCGCCAGCAGGCCGATGCCGTCCCGGAGTTCGTTGAGTTCGGCCTGCTTGCGCGCCACCCCGTCCTGGAGGAGGCCGACCTGCCTGCGGAGCGCGTCGGCCCGCTCCTTGGCGCCGTTGTACTTCTCCGTCGCCTGCGTCGCCTCCTCGTACAGCCGGTCCACCTGCGCCTGGACGCCCTTCTTGGTGGGGTCGGGCAGCGGGTCGGCCGTGGCCTGCTGGGCGGAGAGGGCGACGGCGGCCGCCGCCGTGGCGGTCGCGACGCCGGCGTAACGGGGGTGCGGCTGCTTCGGGCGGCGGTGCGACGGCACGGCGGAGCTCCCTCTTCCTCGGGGGGCGGCCGAGGTGCGGCCGCGGGTGCGAAGGCTCGCGAATACTAAGCAGCTTAGAGGATTAGTAGCAATGTGCGTCCGGGTGCCCCGCCGACGGCCCGACCGGCTCCGCCGGGCGTTCCCCCGGTAATCCCCAGGCGTCCCTCAGGCGCTCTTCGCCTCCTTCGCCGCCTTCGCCGGGCACGGCTCCCGCCTCCCGAACGCCCCTCCGGCCGCCGGGGCGTGACGAACGCGTCAAGAGTCGCCGGGGCCGGCGTCAGGACCGCGTCAGGGAGACGGTCGGCCGGCCCCGAGCGGGGCAAGGCTGCGAGGACGCGCCCCGCCGAACCGTCGCCGGGGCCGGACCGACCGGAGGACCCCATGCCCCGCACCCCGCTCGCCGACGACCGCGACCCCGCGCGGCCGGCCGCCGGTCCCACGGACCCGGAACCCGCCGAACCCGCCCCGGCCGGACGCCTCTGCGTGCCCGTCCGGCCGGGAGCCCGCGGCGTCACCGTCCGCCTCTACCGCACGCCCGTCGGCGCCCGCACGGCCGTCGCCTTCACCAGCCCCGAACGGCTCCGCGCCACCCTCGGCGCCGGCCAGCCCTGGACACCGCTCTCCGAGTCCGCCCTGCGCGCCCTCGCCCGCCCCCTCGGCGTCCGCACCCTGACCATCGACCCGACCCTCACGGCCCCCTACACCCCGGCCCCCTCCACCCCGGCTCCCGTCACTCCGGCCTCCGTCACCCGGACGCCCACACCGGCCAAGCCCTCGCCCGCCGCCCCCGGATCCCCGGCGGCGCCCCCGTACCCCGGGACGCCGTGCGCCCGGCGCTTCGGCTTCGGCTTCGGCGCCAGGGGGACCGCCGCA
This sequence comes from Streptomyces sp. NPDC058758, assembly GCF_042746075.1. Lineage (NCBI taxonomy): Bacteria > Bacillati > Actinomycetota > Actinomycetes > Kitasatosporales > Streptomycetaceae > Streptomyces > Streptomyces sp. NPDC058758. Next base: position 65,877 of record NZ_JBHYPS010000021.1, read on the forward strand.
TGACCGTCGCCGGGCCGCCCGGCGCGGACACCGAGAAGGCAGGCGCCCACCGGCCCGGCGCGAAGTCCCGTGAGGGCCCGCGGGCCCGGGGCGCCGGGCCCCGGCCGTCAGGGCCGGCGGGGCCAGGGCCCGCTCACAGCTCGTCGGCGGCGGCGAAGAGCTCCCGCACCCAGTACGCGCTCGCCTCCTCGCTGTCGCCGGTCGGCGTGCCGGGGAAGAGCCGGAACCACGAGCCCGCTCGGCCCAGCGCCGCCAGCCGCACCGCCAGCCTCGCGGCCCGCCGCAGCTCCGCCGCCGAGGGACCCAGCCCGGTCCAGTGCTCCAGGTACGCGTCGACCATCGGGGCCACGTGCTCGGGGCCGTACCGCAGCCGCACCTCCCGGACCGGGACCAGCAGGCTGCCGAAGGGGTGCGCGGCGCAGGCGTCGCCCCAGTCGAAGAAGGTGAAGCGGCCGGGGGCGGGGGCGAGGATCTGCCCGTCGTGCAGGTCGCAGTGGTCGAGCGAGTCGGGCAGGCCGTACGCGTCGAGTTCGGCGCACAGCTCGACGAGCCGGGGCCGCCGGCGCAGCAGCGCGGCCCGCTCGTCGGCGTCGAAGAGGGGGTTGCCGGTGACGAGCGCCTCGAACGCCTCCGGCAGCTCCCGCGTTCGGGCGCCCGGCACCCCCAGTCCGTCGAGCCGGTCGGCGTACGGGACGAGCCGCCGCTGCATCTCGCCGTACCGGCCCAGCGCCGTGGCCCACGACTCCGGGCCCGCCGCGCCCGCGTCGAGGACGCCGCGGAACAGCGGCCCGCCGTCGGGCAGCAGCGACCAGCCGCGCCCGGCGTCCACCGCCAGCGGGGTCATCACGTGCTCCGGCGTCCACGCGGCGAGCGCCGCCGACAGCCCGGCCTCGAAGGCGTTCGACGGGGCGCCGGCCTTCAGCCACACCGCGTCCCGCTCGCCCGCGCCGGTGCGGAACCGGACGAGGACCGACCAGGGCCGCACCCGCACCTCGCGCGCGCCGCTCTCCACCAGCCCGTGTCCGGCCAGGGCGCGCTCGGCCCAGCCGAGGACGTCCCTCCGCCACGCCGCGTCGTCCCAGGGGGTCACCGAGTCGGCGAACCGGCCCCGGTCCACCACGGTCGTCCGTTCGTCGTTCTCGCGCATCCGGCGATTCCACCACCGGACCGCCCCGGACGCACCGGAATATGCCCGCGTCCGGCCGCCGGGCCCGGCCCCGCACCCCCGCGACGGCGGGGAACGGCGGTGCCGTGGAGCCCCGGGCCCCCGCATCCCCCTCCCGACCATGGCGTTCCGGCCCGCCGACTGGCACCGTGGGCGCCACCGGCGGCCGGGGCGGGCCCGGCCCGGGACGGCGACGGAAGGGCGGGGCCCAGGATGAGCGGCGCGTTCGGCGGGCGGTACGGCGACTACCAGAACGAGATCTACCTCGCCGGGCTCGGCGGAGTGCTCCCCGGCCTCCCCATGACCCACGCCGAACTGGAGGCCCGGGCGAGCGCCGCGCTGCCCCCGTCGGTCGTCTCCTACGTGGCGGGCGGCGCGGGCGACGAGTTCACCCAGCGGGCGAACGTGACCGCCTTCGAGCGGTGGGGCCTGGTCCCCCGGATGATGGTCGGGGCCACCACCCGGGACCTCGGCGTCGACCTCTTCGGACTCCGGCTCCCCTCACCGCTCTTCATGGCCCCCGTCGGCGTCATCGGACTCTGCGCCCAGGACGGCCACGGCGACCTCGCCACCGCCCGCGCGGCCCGCCGCACCGGCGTGCCCATGGTCGCCTCCACCCTCACCGTGGACCCGATGGAGGAGGTGGCCGCCGAGTTCGGCGACACCCCCGGCTTCTTCCAGCTGTACACGCCCACCGACCGGGACCTCGCGGAGAGCCTGGTCCGGCGCGCCGAGGCCGCCGGGTTCAAGGGGATCGTCGTCACCCTCGACACCTGGGTCACCGGCTGGCGCCCCCGCGACCTCGCCGCGAGCAACTTCCCGCAGCTGCGCGGCCACTGCCTCGCCAACTACACGTCCGACCCCGTCTTCCGGGCCCGCCTCGCCAAGGCGCCCGAGGAGGACCCCGGGGCCGCGATCCTCGAATGGGTCGGCGTCTTCGGCAACCCCCTGACCTGGGCCGACCTCCCGTGGCTGCGCTCCCTCACCGACCTGCCACTGATCCTCAAGGGACTCTGCCACCCGGAGGACGTGCGCCGCGCCCGCGACGGCGGGGTGGACGCCGTGTACTGCTCCAACCACGGCGGCCGGCAGGCCAACGGCGGCCTGCCCGCCCTCGACGCGCTCCCCGGCGTCGTCGAGGCCGCCGACGGACTGCCGGTCCTCTTCGATTCGGGCGTCCGCACCGGCGCCGACGTCGTGAAGGCGCTCGCCCTCGGCGCCACCGCCGTCGGCGTCGGCCGCCCCTACGCGTACGGCCTGGCGGCCGGCGGCGAGGACGGCATCGTGCACGTCCTGCGCTCCCTCCTCGCCGAGGCGGACCTCCTCATGGCCGTGGACGGCTACCCGACCCTGGCCGACCTGCGAGCGGAGGGCGCCCTGCGACGCCTCTGACGGCCGAGCCCGGCCGAGCCCGGCTCTGTGTGGTCCTGCCGGGCCGGGCCCTGCCAGGCTGGGTCCTGCCTGGTTCGGCCCTGCCCGGCCGGCTCGGCCGGGCTCGGCCTTGCCCGGGCTCGGTTCGGCCCTGCCCGCCCCGGCCCGGCAGGGTTCGGGCCGGTTCGGCGAGGCCCGGACCTGTCCCGCCCGGCAGCGTGTGCGGAGGCGGGCACCCGAACGTGTTCCCCAGGATCACTCGTTCGAGGTGGAACCGGTCACTCGGTCGGGTGGTCGGGTCCGGTACGGCGTTTCAACGGCCCCGAGGACCGCACGGAGTTCACGATCATGCCCGGGTGACTACGCCCCACCGATCCGCCACGCGCCGCCGGTTCCTCCCGGCCGCCGTGGCCGCGCTCGGCCTGCTGCCGCTGAGCGCCGCCCTCCCCGCCTCCGCCCACCCCGCCGGCGCGCCGGCGGCCACCGCCGCCCTCCCGGCCGCGGGGCCCGCCGCCGCGCCCCGGGTGCCGACCCCGGCCGAGGCCCGTACCGACGCCTACCTGGAGGCCGTACGCGAACAGCCCGCCCGGCTCGACGCGTTCTTCCGGATGATGCCCAAGGGCGGGGAGCTCCACAACCACCTCTCCGGAGCCGTCTCCACCGAGTACCTGATCACCCTCGCCGCCGAGGACGGCCTCTGCGTCGACACCGCCACCATGACGGCGGTCGTCCCGCCCTGCGGCCCCGGCACCCGGCCCGCCGCCGACGCGGCGGGCGACGGGGCCTTCCACGACGCCCTCGTCCGCGCCTGGTCCATGGAGGACTTCCCGCCGGACGGCAACGGCCACGACCACTTCTTCGACACCTTCGGCAAGTTCGGCGAGGTGACGTGGCGTCACCGGGGCAAGCTGCTCGCCGAGTTCGCCGACGACGTCGCCGCGCAGAACCAGTCGTACCTGGAGACGATGGTCAGCCCGGCCTCCTGGAGCGCCAACAAGCTCGCCGACAGCGTCGGCTGGGACCCGGACCTCGCCGCGCTGTACAAGAAGCTCACGGCCGGCGGCCGCCTCGACGCCCTCGTCGACGAGGCGGTGAAGGAGGCCGACGACGGCGACGCCGAGTTCCGGAAGGCGGCCGGCTGCGGCACCGAGCGCGAGCGGCCCGCCTGCGGGCTCACCGTCCGCTGGATCTCCCAGGTGTCGCGCGGCAGCACGCCCGTCCGGGTCTTCACGCAGATGGCGCTCGGCATGCGGCTGGCCGAGCGGGACGAGCGCTTCGTCGCCGTCAACCTGGTCCAGCCGGAGGACTGGGACAGCTCCCTCAAGAACTACGGCCTCCAGATGCGGATGCTCGCCCACCTGCGCGGGGTCCACCCCGGGGCGCACGTGACCCTGCACGCCGGCGAGCTGTGGCCCGGCCTGGTCAAGCCCGAGGACCTCGCCTTCCACATCGCCGAGGCCGTCGGCGTGGCCCGCACCGAGCGCGTCGGGCACGGCGTGGACCTGGTCCACGAGGACGACTGGCAGGCCACCGCCCGCACCATGGCCGCCCGCGAGGTCGCCGTCGAGGTGCCCTTCACCAGCAACGCCCAGATCCTCGGCGTCCGCGGCGCGGACCACCCCTTCGAGACGTACCGCGCCTACGGCGTGCCGGTGGTGCTCGCCACCGACGACCCCGGCGTGTCCCGGATCGACATCAGCCACGAGTACCGGTACGCGGCCAGCACCTACGGCCTGTCGTACCCGGAGCTGAAGGACCTCGCCCGCGCCTCGCTGGAGTACGCCTTCGTCCCGGGCGCCAGCCTGTGGCGCGGCAACCCGACGGCCGAGGGCTACCGCACCGTCCCCGCCTGCCGCGGTGAGCGCCCCGGCACCCCGGTCCGCTCCGCGGCCTGCCGCCGGCTCGTCGAGGGCAGCCCGAAGGCCGCCCTCGAATGGCGCCAGGAGGCCGCCTTCGCCGCCTTCGAGACGGCCCACGCGACCCCGGTCCGCTGATTCCGGTCCGCCGGTCACGGTCCGCCGGTCCGCCGGTCCCGGTCCGGTGAATTCGGGCCACCACGACGGAAGGGCCCGGCTCCCGCATCGCGCGGGAGCCGGGCCCTTCCGTCGTGCCGTTACGCGTACGTCTCGAACTCGGCGACGCGCGGGGTGCCGGTGGCGCCCGTGATCTCGAAGGTGACCTTGCTCAGCGTGGTCGCCGGGAAGGTGATCGTGCCGGCCGCGCCGCCCGTGGCGAGTACGGCTCCGGTGTCGGCGTTCAGCAGGCGCCAGCCGGTGACGGTGCCCGCCCCGGCCGCCTCGCGGACGCGGACCGACGAGATCTTCGTCGGCGAGCCCCACTTGACCGACACCGAGCCGGTGGTGCCGGCGGGCGACCAGTAGGTGGAGAGGCTGCCGTCGCGGACGTTGCCGTAGCTCGTCCCGTCGGCCTTGCTGGAGCCGTCCGCACCGGCGCCGATGCTGAGGTTGGTGCCGGACGGCGGGGCGGTGGTGGCCGTGGGGGTCGGGGTGGGCGTGGGCGACGCGGTGGCGGTCGCGGTGGGCGTCGGGCTCGGGGTCTGCGGGGTGCAGGAGCCGTCGGAGACCAGCAGGCCCTTGCCGGCGCCGGCCGTGCGCGCGACGACGTCCGGGACGCAGGAGGCGCTGTCCAGGGTGTAGGCGTACGGGACGGAGACGGTGGTGTTGGAGGTCGGGTTCGGACCGGCGGGGTTGTAGTCGGTGCCCTTCGGGGACCAGGTCACGTTGTCGAAGACGTTCCCGGCGACCTGCCAGTATCCGGCCGCGTCCGTGTAGAAGGTGCCGAGGACGTCCTTGGAGTCCTCGAAGTAGTTGTTCTCCACCTTGGCGTGGGCGCCGGCGCGGGAGTTGATGCCCGACTCGTTGAGCTGCCGGTAGTGGTTGTCGTACATGTGGGCGGTTCCGCCGCGCAGCAGCGGAGCGCGGGAGTCGATGTTCTCGTACAGGTTGTGGTGGTAGGTGATGAAGCCGTTGCTCAGCTCGGTCTCGCTGGAGCCGACGAGCCCGCCGCGCCCGGAGTTGCGCAGCACGCTGTAGGAGAGCGTGACGTACTGGGTGTTGTCCTTCATGTCGAACAGCCCGTCGAAGCCCTCGGACTCGCCGCCGGACGCCTCCAGGGTGCTGTGGTCCACCCAGACGTTGCGGACGTCGCTCTCCATGCCGATGGCGTCGCCGCCGTTGGAGATCGGCGTGCCGGACTTCTTGACGTTCCTGACGGTGACGTTCTGGATGATGATGTTGCTCGACTCGCGGATGTGGATGCCGACCTGGTCGAAGACGGCACCCGCGCCGACGCCGACGAGCGTGACGTTGCTGATCTGCTTGAGCTCGATGACGCCGGCGGCGGTGTTGCAGCTGTCGCCGGAGACCTTGGCGGTGTTGGCGTGGTTGATGGTGCCCTCGACCTGGATGGTGATCGGGGTGCTGCTGGAGGCGCGCCCGCAGAGGGCCGCGTGGATCTCGGTGCCGGTGGTCGCCCGGACGGTCTGGCCGCCGGCGCCGCCGGTGGTGCCGCCGTTCTGGCTCGCGTAGCCGGTGGCGCCGCCGGCGACCGCGGCCGAGGCCTCCGGGACGGTCAGGATCACGCCGGTGGCGGCCGCGACCGCCAGGGCGGCCGTGGCCGCCTGGAGTCGCCTGGAGGGGGAGCGTCGTCCCATGCTCGCCTGCCCTTTCGTTGGCGTCCGCGCCGTTCGGTGGCGGCGCGTGACGTGTCGTCGTGAGTCCCGTCCCTGGGAAGAAGCGCTAGAAAGCGCTTTCTGGCGGGTGACGATAGGGGTGCGATCGCGTACCTGACAAGACTTCGGACACGGCTGGAACGCGGCGGGTCCCCGGAGGGGCGGGGAGGGTGCGGGAGCGCTCCCAGGGAATGCCTGCTCACGCGGGGGAGGGGCCGGATCCCGGCTCCCGGATCGTGGATTCGGATCTTGGATGTGGAACCTCGGATGTGGAACCTCGAATGTGGGATCCGGCCTCCGCACCCCCTACGGCCTCAGGCCCTGGAGCGGTGGGGACCCGGCCTGTCGGACGGCGCCCGAGGGGGATGGCTCCGGTGGTGCGGGAGTGGTTCGCGGCGTTTCTGCCGCAGCGGCGGGGGCGGGTGGGCCGGGGCGTGACGGCGGCAGGTGGATCATGACGGGGTGCGACCTGACGACCCGCCGGAAACGGGTGGGTGGCGGTCGGTCCGCCGTGATAGGCACTACCTGCACGGGGGAGGTGCGGGCCGGTCACGGGCGCGTACGCGCGCACGGGGGTCCGGCGGGCGGGCGCGGCCGGACGCCGCCGCGGTCATCGCCCCCGTACGACCGGCACCATCGAACGGAAACACGGGAGACACCGCATGCGCGTGAAAGCCTTCGACCACCTCGTCCTCAACGTCACCGACGTCGAGCGGTCCCTCGCCTTCTACACCGGCCCCCTCGGCCTCGCGCCGGAGCGGGTGGAGGAGTGGCGGGCGGGGAAGGTGCCGTTCCCGTCCGTGCGCATCGACGAGGGCACCGTCATCGACCTCTTCTCCCGGCCCCGGGGCGAGTCCAACGTGGACCACATCTGCCTGGTCGTCGACCCGCTCGACTGGCAGGAGGTCATCGGCTCCGGCGCCTTCGACGTCGTCGAGGGCCCCGTCCCGCGCTGGGGCGCCCGCGGTTCGGCCCAGTCCGTCTACGTGAAGGACCCGGACGGCAACACCGTCGAGCTCCGCTGGTACCCCCAGGACCTTCCGGCGGAGACCGAGTAGCGCCGCCCGCGCCCACGGCCCGCCGCGTACCGCGATCACCCGCCGCGTACCGCGATCGCCGGGACGGTCCCCGGGACCGCCCCCGCTCCGCCCCCTCGGGGCACCTGGCAGGCTGCGGGCATGAGCGACGAAGAGACCTGGACCACCGTCACCCGCCTCCACGACTGGCTCGCGCGCCATCAGTCCCTGCCGCCGGGGCAGGAGATCCTGCTGCGGGTCCTCAAGCTCTCCGAGGAGGTCGGGGAGGCGGCCCAGGCGGTGATCGGGGCCACTGGGCAGAACCCCCGCAAGGGCACCAGCCACAGCTGGGAGGACGTCGAGGCCGAACTCTGCGACGTCGTCATCACCGCCATGGTCGCGCTGCGCACCCTCACCCCGGACGCGCCCGAGGTCTTCGCCGGCCATCTGCGCCGCGTGGCGGCCCGCTCGCTGCCGGACGGCGACGCCCCGGCCCCCTAGCCGGCGGAGGTGGGTGCGGAAGCGGAAGCCGAGGCTGAGGCCGGGGCCGAAGCGGCGGCCGGGTCCGGAGCGGGGGCGTCGCCCGGGCGGGTGCGTGGGGCGGTGGCCGAGGTGGCGGCCGTGCGCCCTGCGGACCGCCGGGCGAGGACGGCGGCGGCGGTGAGGGAGCCGATGATCACGCCGAGGGCGAGGTTGTGGGAGACCAGGACGCACGCGAGCGTGACCAGCATGACGACGGTCTCCCCGACGGGGGTCCGCCGGAGGGTGCGCGGTGCGACCGACTCCCAGTCGAAGGCGGCGACCGACACGATGACCATGACCGCCACCAGCGCGGCCATCGGTATCCGCGAGACCACCGGCCCGAGGGCCACGCACAGGCCCATCAGGAACGTGCCGGCCAGGAAGGTGGAGACCCGGGTCCTGGCGCCCGCCACCTTCACGTTCATCATCGTCTGGCCGATCACCGCGCAGCCGCCCATTCCGCCGAACAGGCCGGTGACGACGTTCGCGACGCCCTGCCCGACCGACTCGCGGGTCTTGCTCGACGGCGTGTCGGTGAGTTCGTCGACGAGCTTCGCGGTGAGCAGCGACTCCACCAGGCCGACGAGGGCGACGGCGAAGGCGTACGGGGCGATCGTCATCAGCGTGTGTGGCGTGAACGGCACGTCGGGCAGGCCCGGCACCGGCAGCGCCGACGGCAGCGCGCCCCGGTCGCCGACGGTCGGCACGGCGATTCCGGCGGCCACCGTGACCAGGGTCAGGACGGCGATCGTGACGAGCGGCGCGGGCACCAGCGTCGTCACCCGGGGGAAGAGGACGAGCAGGACGATCCCGGCCGCGATCAGGCCGTACACCGCCACGGGCACGTTCCGGGTCTCGGGCAGCTGGGCGAGGAAGACCAGCGCGGCCAGCGAGTTCACCGAGCCGACCAGGACCGGACGCGGGACGAACCGCATCAGCTTCGCCACCCCCACGAGCCCCAGCACGATCTGGAAGAGGCCGGCGAGGATGACCGTGGCGATCAGGAACTGCACGCCGTGCTCCCGGTTCACCGGCGCGATGACGAGTGCCACGGCGCCGGTGGCGGCCGAGATCATCGCCCGTCGGCCGCCGACGATCGCGGTGGTGACGGCCATCGTGAACGACGCGAAGAGCCCGAGCGCCGGATCGACACCGGCGATCACCGAGAAGGCGATGGCCTCGGGGATCAGCGCCAGGGCGACGACGAGCCCCGCCAGCACCTCCGTCCGCCACACCCGGGGGTCGCGCGTCCAGGCGGGCACCAGGGCGCGGAGCCGGGACGCGGCCGGAGCCGGCGGAGCGGGGGCGGGTGCGGGCGTGGAAGCGGCGGGGGAAGGCAAGGAAGGGCGACCTGTCGTACGGGGGAGGGCGGCCGCCCGGGCGATGGCCCGGCGGGCCGGGGAGACCAGTCGACTTTACCCGCCCGCCCCCGCCGGCCCGCTCACCTGTTCGCCCGGCCACCGGCCCCTCCACCCACCGCCCCGGGAGTTCGGGCCAGGTCGGCCCGGTCGGCCGATCGATCTGGACGGTCCTGCTGGTCCGGCGGACCCTGAGAGTTTGGTCGGCCAGGTCGGCCAGATCAGCCCGGTCGATCCGTTCAGCCTGGTCGGCCCGCGCGGCCGGACCTCCCGGGTGCGGCGGGCCGCGCTCAGCTCGGTCGTACGGGGTGCTTGCTGAGGATCGAGACCCGGTTGAAGGCGTTGATGGTGATGGCCACCCAGACGACGGCGGAGAGTTCGGCGTCGTCCAGGACCTCGCGGGCCTCGGCGTAGGCGCGTTCCTGCGCGTCGGCCTCGGCCGGGTGGGTGGTGGCCTCGGCGAGGGCCAGCGCGGCCCGCTCGCGCGGGGTGAAGACGTCGGTGTCCCGCCAGGCGGCGAGCACTCCCAGGCGGCGGGGGGTCTCGCCGGCGAGGAGGGCGGCGCGGGTGTGGGTGTCGAGGCAGTAGGCGCATCCGTTCAGCTGGGACACCCGCAGGTTCACCAGCTCGACCAGGATCCGGTCGAGTCCCGCGTCGTCGGCGGCCCCCCGGACCGTCTGCGCCGCGCGGACGAAGGCCTTGTAGGCCTCCGGGGTCTGCTTGTCGAGGAAGATGCGCTGCCCGGCCGATGCCGCCACGACGTCGCTCACTGTCCGCTCCTTCACCGTCGTCCCGCGCGTGCGGCGGGGCGTGGGGTCATCTTCCCCCGAAAGGTAGTTGAAAATCAAACTAAAGCGGGGGGTGCGTGCCGGAGCCCGCCGCCCGGACGGGGCGACGGGCTCCGGGGACGGGGGCGCGGGTCACCAGCGGTACCACCGCGAGCCCGAGCTGCGGAACAGGAAGCCCAGCACCCACAGCACCAGCACAGCGATGGCGATGTACCAGAGCGCCTCGACGGCGAAGCCGGTGCCGAAGAGCACCAGGATGAGCAGGAGGACGAGCAGAAGGGGGACCATGACGAAGCCTTTCGGGTGCCAGGAGGGGCGGGCCGGCGGGGCGGCAGCGACTGCCGCCCGGACCGGAAGTCCGGTTACGGGGGCGACGGCGGCGCCGGGCCCGCAGGCGGAGACGGAGAAGACCCGGGCGGGACGGGCCCGGTCGCCGGGGCCGGTGACCGGGCCGCGTCCGCCGGGCGGAGGCGGCCGCGCCAGGCGCCGGTCGCCGCGTGACGGTCCTCGACGAAGTCCTTGAACCGCCGGAGGTCACCGGAGACCCGGCTCGACACGATGCCCAGCGCCGTGGCCGCCCGCTCCGCCGGCCCCTCGGGTTCCACCTCCATCGCCAGCCGCACGCGCGTGTGGCCGGCGTCGACCGGCGCGAAGGTGACGACGCCCCGCCGGCAGATCCCGCCGCCCACGGTCCGCCAGGCGATCCGCTCGTCCGGCAGCTGGTCGACGATCTCGGTGTCGAACTCCCGCCGGATTCCGGCGATCCCCGTCCGCCAGCGCAGGTGCCGCTCGTCGGTCTGCTCCACCGCCACCACGCCGTGCATGAAGCGGGGGAACTCCTCGAACTGCGTCCACTGGTCGTACACCCGCCGCAGCGGCGCGTCGACCCCGATCGTGTCGTGCAGCACGTCCTCACCTCCTCGGCGCCCGGACGGAGCCGGGGTCACACCCCCGCGAGTGCCCCGCGTCGCGCGGAGCACTCGCGAAAGCCCGGACCGCGTCCCTCAGCCGCCGCCGCCGACGCCGTCCCCGTCCCCGTCCCCGTCCCCGTCCCCGCCGTCCCCGCGGCCGCGGTAGCCGCCCGCCTGGAGCGCGAACATCCCCGCGTAGGTGCCGCCGAGCGCCGGCAGCTCCTCGTGGGGGCCGGCCTCGACGACGCGCCCCCGTCGAAGACGTGGATCCGGTCGCACGCCGCCACGCTCGCCAGCCGGTGGGAGACCAGCACCGTGATCCGGTCGGTACGCCCCCGGTCCCGCAGGACCGCCTCGTACACCGCGTGCTCGGACGGCGGGTCCATGCTCGCCGTCGGCCCGTCGGCCCGTCGGCCCGTCGAGCAGGAGCAGCGCCGCGTCCTTGTACAGCCCGCGCGCCACCGCCACCTTGGCCCACTGCCCACCGGACAGCTCCTGCCCGCCCCGGAACCGCTTCGACAACAGCGCCTCCCACTGCCCGGGGAGCGTCCCGCCGACACGTCACGTTCGCCGGCGCGCTGAAGGGGAACCGCACCGGCCGAAACGCCGAAGGCGGCTCCGGCGGGCGGCTGCCGGGGGGACGGTACTTGTCGGCGGGGCGTGTGTCGCGGAGGATCTTTCCTGTTCGACCGGGTGGGGAGACGAGGGGAAGGGTTCGAGCACGATGACGACGCTGATCAAGGGGGGCAATGGCTTCGTGCCCTCGGTGCCGCTGCGGATCGCCGTACGCGGCCGGGGGACGGACGCGATGGCGCTCCTCCTCACCGAGCGGGGGCTCGTCCGGGGCGACGCCGACGTGGTCTTCCACGGGCAGCCCGCGCACCCGAACGGCGCCGTGCGCCTCCTTCGGGCCGAGGACGGCACCGACTGGCTGGAGCTCGGCCTGCCGACCCTCGAACCGAACGTCGCCCGGGTCCTCGTGGTCGGCTCCACGGACCGCGGCTCCCTGCGCGACGTGCCCGGCCTCGGCGTCGAGGCCTTCGCCCCCGACGGCACCCCGGTCGCCCACTACGAGGTGACCGACGCGGCCGGGGAGACCGCGATGGTCCTCGCCGAGCTCTACCGGCGGGCCGGCGGCTGGAAGTTCCGGGCCGTCGGACAGGGCTGGGCCGACGGTCTGGAGGGCCTGGCCACCGACCACGGCGTCCACGTGGCCGGTGCGGAGCCGCAGACGCCGCCGGCGCCGGTGCCGCCCGCTGCCGCGGAGCCGCGGGCACCGATGCCGCCCGCCTTCTCGGCACCACCCGCCTTCACGGCCCCCGCCCCCGCTCCGGCCTTCGCGCCGCCGCCCGGGCCCGGGCCCGCGCCCGTGGCGCCCGCCGCGTTCGCGCCGCCCGCGCCCGTCTCCGTCCCCGCCTCCGTACCCCCGCAGCACCCGGCCCCGGCCCCGGCGCCCGTGCCCGCGGCGGCCGGGCGGGACGAGGCGTGGGCGTACGGACCGGTGTTCGCCCCGTACACGGAGACCGGGCGGGACAACGAGGTGATCACGGTGGAGGGGCTGCCGCCGGGGCCCGTCATCGTGCAGCTGGAGGTGCCCGAGGCGGGGTACACCGGGCTCACGGTCCTCGACCGGCGCAACAAGGAGAAGGACAACCTCGTCAACAGCACCGAGGACCACTACTTCGGCCGGGTCCTCGCCACCGTCCCCTCCCACGGCACCCTGCGGTTCCGCCTGGAGGCCGAGGGGCACTGGCGGGTGGAGGTCTCGCCGCTCGCCACCGCCCGGCGGCTGACCGAGGAGGAGGCGCAGTTCCAGGGGCCGGACGTGCTGCTGCACACCGGCGGGGTCGCCGATCTGGCGATCCACTACCGGGGCGACGACAACCTCATCGTCAACGTCTTCGAGCTGGCCGGCCACGACGACCACACCGTCCTGCCGGACGACGAGAACGTCGTCAACGAGATCGGCAAGCGGCGCGAGACCGTGCCGCTCACCGAAGGGCCCCTCGTCGTCCAGTTCGAGATGGCGGACGGGCCGTGGCGGGCCCGCCTCAAACGCGTCCAGCCGCGCACCCGCCCGCTGTTCGGGGACGACACCCCGGTGAGCCCCTGGCAGACCCCGCCCCCGGCCGGGCGCAAGGGCTGGCTCTCCCGCGGCCGCTGAGGAGGCGTCAGGGGCAGTGCGTGACGGGCGGCGGCCCGCCGAAGACCTCGTCGCGGGCCGCCGTCAGCGCGAGGTCGAGCGCGCCGTCGAGCACCGCGTTCCCGGCCACGGCCGACAGCCGGATCCGGGCCCGGGAGTGCGCGAGCACCCGCAGCTCGCTCTCGACCAGTGCCCGCAGCGGCTCGCCCCCCGCCGCGCAGAGCCGCCCCGCGAGCACGACGACGCCCGGATCGACGACGGTCACGATGGAGGCCAGACCGGCGGCCAGCCGCCCCGCCACCACCCCGAGCCCCGCCCGCGCCGCCTCGTCGTGCCCCGCCCGCCGCACGGCCTCCGCGACCGCCTCGGCGAAGTCCTCGCCCGGCACCCCGTGGGCGCGCAGCAGGTCCCGCACCGCCTCGCCGCCGGCGAGTTCCTGGTAGCCGTGGCGGCCGTAGCGGCCGCCGGCCTCGCGGGCGGTGGGGGCGCCGGGGAGGGGGAGGTAGCCGACCTCGCCGGCCCCGCCGAAGTGACCGCGGTGGAGACGGCCGCCGAACACGAGGGCCGCCCCGAGGCCCTCGTCGGCCCACAGGAGGACGAAGTCCGGGCAGTCGGCGGCGGCGTGGGCGCGCTCGGCGACGGCGGCGAGGTTCACGTCGTTCTCGATCCGGACGGGCAGCCCGAGGGCCTCGCCGAGGGTCCGCTCCACGTCGGGGAAGAGCCAGGCGGCCATGTCCTCCTCGCTGGCGTAGCCGAGCCGGCCGGTCGTCGGGTCCACCGCCCCCTGCACGCCCACCACGACCCGCCGCGGCGGCCGGGGGGCCGGCGCCAGGGCGAGCGCCGCCCGCAGCGCCTCCACCAGCGCCTCCCGGCCCGGCCCGGCCGGCACGGGCGCCTCCGCCTCGCCGAGCACCGCGCCGGTGACGTCGGCGGTCCGCACCGCGATCCGGTCCGGCGTCACGTCGAGCGCCGTCGCGTAGGCCGCCGCGGGGTTCACCCGGTACGTCTCCGGGACGCGGCCGGGCAGGCCGGTCCGCAGCCCGTTGCCCACCACGAGCCCGGCGCCTTCGAGCCGGGCCAGGACCTGCGAGGCGGTGGGCTTGGAGAGGCCGGTGAGCCGGCTGATCTCCGGCCGGGTGAGCGGCCCCTGACGGAGCAGCAGGTGGAGGGCGGCGCGGTCGTTGACCGCCCGCACGAGTCCGGGCGTCCCGCGGACGAGCTCGGCCACTTGTCCTCCGCACGCGGGTCGGCCTCGATTCGAACGGCCAGCCTACAGCGCGGTTCCGGCCCCCCGGAGGGGCCGGAGGCCCCGGCGGAGGCGTGGCCCGTTCGGAGGACGCCGGGGCCGGTCGCGTGTCCCCCCGGCGGAACGTTCCGTTGTGAGGGTGTGACCTCACCTCGACGCATCTCCTCGGTCCTCGCCGTCGCCGCCGCGTTCACCTGCCTCGGCGGTGCCGCCTCACAGGCCGTCGCCGCGCCCGCCGGCCCGCTCGGCCCGCCGATCAGCCCGATCGCCGAACTGGACGCCCTCGCCACCACCGGCATGACGGAGGAGGCCCGCGCCGGCTACCCCGGCGTCGGCGAGCAGCTCGGCGGCCTGAGCCGGGTCAACGAACTCCACCAGCTGCACCAGCTCACCGACCAGGCCGCGCCGGTCACCGGGCTGCTCCCCGAGATCTCCACCTGACGCCCCTCCCGCTCCGCGGGCACACCGCGCTTCCGGCGCCCGGACGGCCGCAGCACGGCCGTCCGGGCGCCGGCCCGTGTCCGGGGCCGCTTCCTGGCCCGCTTCCGGACTTGGTGCCGGCGGAGGCCGTCAGCGCAGGTCGAAGCGGTCCAGCTTCATCACCTTGGACCAGGCGGAGACGAAGTCGCGGACGAACTTCGCGCCCGCGTCCCGCGAGGCGTACACCTCCGACAGGGCCCGCAGCTGGGCGTGGGAGCCGAAGACCAGGTCGACGGCGGTGCCCGTCCACCGCGGCTCGCCGGTGGCCCGGTCGCGGCCCTCGTAGACGTTCTCGTCCCGCTCCGAGACCTTCCACTCCGTGCCCATGTCGAGCAGGTTGACGAAGAAGTCGTTGGTCAGGACGCCCGGGCGGTCGGTGAGGAGCCCGTGCCGCGTGCCGCCGTGGCCGGTGCCGAGCGCCCGCATCCCGCCGAGGAGCACCGTCATCTCCGGCGCGGTGAGGGTGAGCATGCCGGCCCGGTCGAGCAGCAGCGTCTCCGGCGACAGCTTCTCGCCCGGCCGCAGATAGTTGCGGAAGCCGTCGGCGCGCGGTTCGAGGACCGCGAACGACTCCACGTCCGTCTGCTCCTGCGTGGCGTCCGTCCGGCCGGGGGCGAACGGCACGGTCACCGGGTGGCCGGCGTCCTTCGCGGCCTTCTCGACCGCGGCGCAGCCGCCCAGCACGATCAGGTCGGCCAGCGAGATCCGGGTGCCGTCGCTCCGCCCGGCGGCGAACTCCTCGCGGATCGCGTCCAGGGCGCCCAGCGTCTCGCCGATCTCGGGCAGGTCGTTGACCGCCCAGTCCTTCTGCGGCGCGAGCCGGATCCGCGCGCCGTTGGCGCCCCCGCGCTTGTCGGTGCCGCGGAAGCTCGCCGCCGACGCCCAGGCGGTGGTGACCAGCTGGGGCACGGTCAGCCCGGAGGAGAGGATCCGCTCCTTGAGGGAGGCGATGTCCTCGTCGGAGACGAGGCCGTGGTCGACCGGCGGCACCGGGTCCTGCCAGAGCTGCGGCTCGGGCACCCACGGGCCGAGGTAGCGGGAGACCGGGCCCATGTCGCGGTGGAGCAGCTTGTACCAGGCCTTGGCGAACGCCTCCGCCAGCAGCTCCGGGTTCTCGTGGTAGCGGCGGGCGATCGGGCCGTACACCGGGTCCATGCGCAGCGCCAGGTCGGTCGTCAGCATCATCGGCGCGTGCCGCTTCGACGGGTCGTGCGCGTCCGGGACGGTGTCCTGGGCGGCCGGGTCGGTGGGCTTCCACTGCCGGGCGCCGGCCGGGCTGGTGGTCAGCTCCCACTCGTACCGGAAGAGGTTGTCGAGGAAGCCGTTGTCCCAGACGGTCGGACGGTTCGTCCAGGCCCCCTCCAGACCGCTGGTGAGGGCGTCGGCGCCGGTGCCGGTGCCCTGGCTGTTCCGCCAGCCGAGGCCCTGCTGCTCGATCGGCGCGGCCTCCGGCTCCGGGCCGATGTACTCGGGCCCCACGGCGCCGTGGCACTTGCCGAAGGTGTGGCCGCCGACGATGAGCGCGACCGTCTCCTCGTCGTCCATCGCCATCCGGGCGAAGGTCTCGCGGATGTCGCGGGCGGCGGCCAGCGGGTCCGGATTGCCGTTCGGACCCTCCGGGTTGACGTAGATCAACCCCATCTGGACCGCGCCGAGCGGGCCCGACAGCTCCCGGTCGCCGCTGTAGCGCTCGTCCCCGAGCCAGGTGTCCTCCGGGCCCCAGAAGATCTCCTCCGGCTCCCAGATGTCCTCGCGGCCGAATCCGAATCCGAAGGTCTTGAACCCCATGGATTCCATCGCGCAGTTGCCGGCGAAAACCAGGAGGTCGGCCCAGGAGATCTTCTGCCCGTACTTCTGCTTGACCGGCCACAGCAGCCGGCGCGCCTTGTCCAGGCTCGCGTTGTCCGGCCAGCTGTTCAGCGGCGCGAATCGCTGGGCGCCGCTTCCGCCGCCGCCCCGGCCGTCGGCGATGCGGTACGTGCCCGCCGCGTGCCAGCTCATCCGGATGAAAAGCGGACCGTAGTGGCCGTAGTCCGCGGGCCACCATTCCTGCGAATCCTTCATCAGGGCGATGACGTCCCGCCGCAGTTCCTCGACGTCGAGGCCGGCGAACTCCTTCGCGTAGTCGAAGCCCTGGTCGAGGGGGTCGGCCTGGGGATCGTTCCGATGGAGCACGGAGAGGTCCAGCTGGTTCGGCCACCAGTCCCGATTGGTCCGGGGCCGGGTGTCCTTGGGGCTGGGGGAGGGAATTACCGGGTTCTCGCTCTCGCTGCCGGTCACGTACGGCCTTCTTCCTGTGTGCGTGCTTCTTTCCCGCCGCCGGCCGGGATTCTCACGACGGCGCGTCCGTATGGTCGCGCACCGGGGTGCCCGCGGCCATGCGAACACGCAGGGCCGGGTCGCGCGGAAATCACCGGAACGGCCGTCCGCCCCCGCGGGCGCTTTCCTGTTGAGCCCCCGGAATCGCCTCCCTACGCTGGGAAAGTCCGCGGTTCGGGAAAAGGGCGAGCGACGAGGAGGTGCCGATGGCCGGCGTCGCCGTGCACCGCGCCGTCCTCGGCGACGGGCGCCCCACGCTGCCGTACGCGGAGACCGGACGGCCCGGGAGCGGGCCGCCGCTCGTTCTCGTCCACGGCTACGCCGACTCCTGGTGGACCTGGGAGCCGGTGCTGCGGGCCATGCCGTCCGTCCTGCACGCCTACGCGCCCACCCAGCGCGGCCACGGCGACGCCGGCAAACCCGAGGAGGGCTACCTCCCGGAGGACTTCGCCGACGACCTGGTCGCCTTCCTCGACCACCTCGGCATCGAGCGGGCGGTCCTGGTCGGGGGGTCGAGCGGCGGCGTCCAGGCCCGGATCGTCGCCGGCAGGCGGCCCGACCGGGTCGCCGGGCTCGTGCTCCTCGGCGTCCCGGCCCTGCTCGCCGACAAGCCCGGCGTCACCGGGATCCGGGAGGCCGTCCAGGCCCTGGAGGATCCCGTGGACCGGGCGTTCGCCGCCGAGTTCACCCGCGGGCTGGTCGTCGGCAGGGTGGCGCCCGGCTTCCTGGAGACCGTCGTCGACGAGAGCCTGAAGGCCCCGGCCCGCGTCTGGCGGGAGACCCTGCGCGGCCTCTTGGAGACCGACCTCGCGGCCACGCTCACCGGGATCCTCGTCCCCACCCTCGTCGTCTGGGGCGACCGCGACCCCCTCCTCACCCGTTCGGACCAGCAGCTGATCCTCGACGCGATCCCCGACTCCCGCCTCCTCGTCCACGAGGGCGCCGGCCACGTCGTGTACTGGGAGGACCCGGAGCGGGTCGTGCGCGAACTCGCCGCCTTCGCCGCCGCGCTGCGCCGCTGACCGCACGGCCCCGGCCCCTCCGCCCCGCCGGAAAACCCGTGGACCGGCCCGCCCGCCCTCCGCCACACTCCGTCACCGAACGTATCGGCACGACGACGGAAGGTCGTGATGGGAACGTCAGGACAACGCGGCGGCGGACCGGGCAAGGGCTCCGTCCGCCTCGCGCTCCGCCATTACGGGGGAGAGCTGCTCCGGCTCCGGCGGGTGGCCGTGCCCGCGCTGCTGCTGCCGGCGCTCGGCAACATCGGGATCCAGTACCTCGCCCCCCTCGTGGTCGCCAAACTCGTCGGTCGGGTCGCCGACGGCGGCCCCGCCACCCTCTCCGCGGTCCTGCCCTACGCCCTCGGGTTCGCCGGCGTCCTGCTGCTCGGCGAGGCGCTGTGGCGGGCCGGCTTCCACTGCCTCAACCGGCTCGACGCCCGGGGCATCGAGCACCTCTACGTCGTCGGCATGGACGAACTCCTCGCCAAGGACGCGGCGTTCTTCCACGACAACTTCGCCGGCTCCCTCACCAAGCGGGTCATCAGCTTCGCCTCCCGGTTCGAGGACTTCGTCGACACCCTGACCTTCCAGGTGATGGGCAGCCTCGTCCCGCTGCTGTTCGCCTCGGTGGTCCTCTGGCAGTACGACCCGATGCTCGTCGTCGGACTGCTGGTCATGATCACGCTCACCGGCGTCTGCGTCTTCCCGCTGGTGCGGCGCCGGCAGCGCATCGTCGCCGACCGCGAGCAGGCCATCGCCCGGGTGTCCGGGCACGTCGCCGACGTGCTCACCAACATGGACAGCGTCCGCTCCTTCGCCGCCGAGCGGCGGGAGGCCGCCGAGCACCGCTCCCGGGTCGCCGAGTCCCGGCGGATCACCCTGCGCTCCTGGGACTACGGCAACCTGCGCATCGACACCCTCGTCGCCCCCCTCTCCGTCGTCACCAACGTGCTCGGGCTCGTGCTCGCGCTGATGCTCGGCGCGGGGGACCGGGGCGTGGAGGCGATCATCGTGGCGTTCACGTACTACGCCAACGCCACCCGGATCATGTTCGAGTTCAACCAGATCTACCGGCGGCTGGAGAGCTCCATGACGGAGGCCGCCCAGTTCACCGAGCTGCTCCTGGAGCCGCCGACCGTCGTCGACCCGCCCGCCCCCGAACCCCTCGCGGGCCGGTCCGGCGCGGTCCGCTTCGAAGGCGTGCACTTCGCCCACCGGGGGGCGAAACCGCTCTTCGAAGGGCTCGACCTGGACGTGCCCGACGGCACCAAGGTCGGCTTCGTCGGCCGCTCCGGCGGCGGCAAGACGACCCTGACCCGGCTGCTGCTGCGGATGACCGACGTCGACGGCGGGCGGATCCTGATCGGCGGTCAGGACATCAGCCGCATGCGCCAGTCGGACCTGCGCGGCCTCATCGCCTCCGTACCGCAGGACCCGGCGATGTTCCACCGCACCCTCCGGGAGAACATCGCCTTCGCCCGGCCCGGGGCCACCGAGGCCGAGGTCCGCCGGGCCGCCGAGGCCGCCCACGTCACGGAGTTCGCCGACGCGCTGCCCGAGGGCTTCGACACCCTGGTCGGCGAGCGCGGGGTGAAGCTCTCCGGCGGACAGCGGCAGCGGGTCGCCCTCGCCCGGGCGATCCTGCGCGACGCGCCGGTCCTGCTGCTCGACGAGGCGACCAGCGCCCTCGACTCCGAGAGCGAGCTCCTCGTCCAGGACGCGCTGTGGCGGCTGATGGAGGGCCGCACCGCGCTCGTCGTCGCCCACCGGCTCTCCACCGTCGCCGGCATGGACCGGCTCGTCGTCCTCGACCGCGGCCGGATCGTCGAGCAGGGCGGCCACCACGAGCTGCTCGCCGCGGACGGCACCTACGCCAAGCTGTGGCGCCACCAGTCGGGCGGCTTCCTCGAGGACGCCGAGGCCGACGCCGCCGGGGCGGGCGGCGATCGGACCGGGCCGGGGGCCACCGTGTCCCGCTGACCCGCGCGCCCCCTCCCACCAGCGGATTCGCCCGGCCGACCGGTCCGGGGGCTGCGGGCCGTGCGGGTGCGGACACGGTCCGCGTCTGCCAGCCTGGTGCCAGCGTGCCCGGCACAACGCCTTGACGGAAACCGTCCGTCCCACCGCCTCGGTGCGGTGGGACGGCGTACGACGGAAGGAGGCGGTCATGCTCATCGGCCACGCCTTCGAAGAGGGCGTCCTGCACCTGTCGCTCCCCGGCGACCTCGCCCTCGCCAGCCGATCCGCGGCCGACCTGGAGGCCGAGGCCCTGGCCCTGGCCCACCGGCCCCGGCTCGTCCGGGTCCAGCTCACCACCGCCGACCCCTCGCCCGCCTCCCTGAGCGTGCTCTCCCGCGTCCGCCGCTTCTGCGAGAACGTCCGCATACCCCTCACCGTCGTCGGCCCGGTCACGGTCGCGGCGGCCCCGCTCCGCGAGTAGCCCGTCCCGCCGGGCGGCCGGGCGGCCCCGGCCGCCGTCCGGTCGCCCGGCTTCCGTTTACGGGCGGGCGACCCCGGCAAGGCGCCGCGCATGACACATTTCGGCTACACGATGATGACCGAGCAGGCGGGCCCCCGTGAGCTGGTCGACCACGTGGTCGAGGCGGAACGGGTCGGCTTCGACTTCTCCGTGGTGTCCGACCACTACTTCCCCTGGCTCGACGAGCAGGGGCACTCCCCGTACGCCTGGAGCGTGCTGGGGGCGGCCGCCCAGGCCACCAGCCGCATCCCGCTGATGACCTACGTGACCTGCCCGACCTTCCGCTACCACCCGGCCGTGATCGCGCAGAAGGCGGCGACGGTGCAGCTGCTCTCCGAGGGCCGCTTCCGGCTGGGCCTCGGCTCCGGCGAGAACCTCAACGAGCACATCACCGGAGCCGGCTGGCCCACCGCCCGGGACCGGCTGGAACGCCTGGAGGAGGCCGTCGACATCATCGACGCCCTCTTCGCCGGCGGGTACGTCACCCACCACGGGCGGTACTTCGACGTGACCGCCGCCCGCCTCTGGGACCTGCCCGACCGGCCGCCCCCGATCGGCATCGCCGCCTCGGGCCCGCGCTCCTGCGCGCTCGCCGGCCGCCGCGCGGACCTCCTCGTGGCCGTCGAACCGCGCCGGGAGCTCACCGAGGACTTCGACCGGCACGGCGGCGCCGGAAAGCCGAGGGTCGGACAGCTCCCGCTCTGCTACGACACCGACCGGGACGCCGCCGTGGCCCGCGCCCACGCGCAGTTCCGCTGGTCCCTCGGCGGCTGGCGGGTCAACCCCGAGCTGCCGCTCCCGGAGGGCTTCGCCCAGGCCACCGAGCACCTCGGCCCCGAGGACGTGGCCGGGGCGATCCCCTGCGGCGACGACCCCGACGCGGTGGTCGAGGCCGCCGACGCCTACCGCCGGGCCGGCTTCACCGACCTCGCGCTCGTCCAGATCGGCGGCGACCACCAGGGCCCCTTCCTGGAATGGGCCCGCACCACCCTGCTGCCCGCGCTCCGGGCGGCGTGGGAGTCGGACGCGGACACCGACACGGACGACAGCGCCGGCGGGCATTGATGTGACTTTAAGGTCTTTTGTCCCTATATCGGCACATCTCTTCGCTGGGAGCCTCGTGGGTGGGGAAGTCCACGGGGGAACACGAGGAGGTCCTGTCGATGACCGGCACCACCACGCCGTACGGGGCGGGTGCCGCACCGGCGCCGGGGAGCGGCCCTGCCGCATCCCCCCGGGTGATCGGGCTGGTCCTGGCCCTGGTCGCCGCCCTGTACGTCGTCGCCCCCGCCATGAACGCGGCCGTGGCGCCCCTCGTCCACACCGATCTCGGCGTCACCGCCGAGGACGGCGCCGTCGCCCAGATCGCCGGCGCCTGCCTCGCCATCGGCGTCCTCGCGGCAGCCGGCCGGGCCGGCGACCTCAAGGGCCGCCGGACCGTCCTCTCGGCCTCGCTCGCGGTGCTCTGCCTCGGCTCCGTCGTCCTCGCCGCCTCCTGTGGCCCCGCCACCTACGTGCTCGGCCGGATCGTGGTCGCCGCCGCCCTCGCCGCCGTCTTCGTCTCCTGCCTCGCCTTCCTGACCACCGTCTCCATGCCCGGCCGGATCCGCCGCATCATGGGCGGCTGGCTCGCCGCGATGTCCGCCGGCTTCGTGCTCGCCGTCAACCTCGCCCCGCACGCCGCCGCCCTCACCGGCTGGCGGATCACCGCCGCCCTCATGGCCGCCGCGGCCGGCGGCGCCCTGGTGCTCGTCCGCCGGCTCCTCCCCGAGGCCGGGCCGCCCGCCCGCGAGGCGCTGCCGGACGCCGCCCGCACGCTCTCCCAGGTCCTGTGCGCCGTCGGCCTCGCGGCCGCCCTCCAGCTCGCCCCGCTCTGGGGCTGGCAGGACCCCCGGGTCGGCGCCCTGCTCACCGTTGCCGTGCTCGCCTGCGCGGCGGCCCGGGCCCGGACGCTGCGGCGCGCCCCCGAGCGCCGCCGCTCCGAACGGGTGCCCGGAGCGGTGTGGACCGGGGCGCTCGTCGCGGGCCTCGCCCTCGGCTTCACCCAGGTCGTCCTCACGATGGCCGTGCCCGCGCTCGTCTCCGCCGTCGGCCTCTCCGGCGGGACCACCGCGCTCGTGCTGTCCGCCTTCGGCGTCGGCGGCGCGGCCGCCTGCCTCCTGATCCGCCACCGGAACGTCTCCCCGCTGGCCGGGGCCTCCCTCGGGCTGCCGCTCGCCGCCCTCGGGCTCGCCCTGCTGCACGCCCTGGTCGACCACGCCTCGCACGCCCTGGCCGGCGGCTTCGCCGTCGTCACCCTCGTCGGCTTCGGCACCATGCTGGCCGCCGCCCCGCAGATGGCCCGCTTCCTCGCCGCCGTCCCCCGCCCGCACCTGGGCGTGCACGCGGCCCTGCTGCCCTGCGCGATCCTCGTCGGCACCGCCGCCGCCCAGGCGCTGCCCTACACCTCCGCCCGGAGCCCCCTGCCGCTGCCGGCCGAGGCCCGCGAGCTGCTGTGGGTCGGCACGGTCGTGGTCGCGGTCGCCGCGCTCGCCCTCGGCCGGCCCGTCGTCTCCGTCGTCGTGGCCGCCGCCTCGGTCCTCCAGTACGTGATGGTGGACGCCGGCACCAGCCAGCCCATGAGGGTGGTCGTCGCCCTCGTCGTGGGCGCCGCCGCCGGAGCCGTCGCCTGGTCGCGCCGCGAGCAGACCGAGCGGCTGACCCGGACCCGCGAGACCGCCACCGCCCTCCAGTGCGCGGTGCTCCACCCCATCCCGCCGCGACTGGGCGGCCTGCGCCTCGCCGGCCTGTACCGCCCCGCCACCGCCGGCACCGCGATCGGCGGCGACTTCCTCGAAGCCCTCGACACCCCCTACGGCACCCGCGTCCTCATCGGCGACGTGCGCGGCAAGGGGCTCCAGGCCGTCCAGACCGTCACCGACCTCCTGGGCTGCTTCCGCAGCCGGGCCCACGAGACCGAGGACCTCGGCGAGGTCGCCGCCTCCCTGGACCGCCAGGTCCGGCGGGCCGCCCTGGCCCGCGGCGACGAGGAACTCTTCGCCACCGCCCTCCTCCTCCAGCACGCGGGCCCCTCCCAGGAGCTCCACGTCGTGAACTGCGGCCACCTCGCCCCGCTGGAGGTCGGCCCCGGACGCACCCGCGAGCTGGACGTCCCCGCCGTCCTCCCGCTCGGCCTCGGCCTGCTGGACGCGGCCGGAGCCGTACGGGCCCACCGGGTCGCCCTCGGTCCCGGCGCCACCCTGCTCACCCACACCGACGGCCTCAGCGAGGCGCGGAACTCCAGCGGCGAGTTCTACCCGCTGGCCGAGCGGCTCGCGGCCGCCGGCCGTCACACCCCCGACGACCTGGTCCGCCACCTCGACGACGACGTCCGCGACTGGACCCACCACCTCGACGACGACATCGCCGTCCTCGCCCTCGGCCGCCGCTGAGGGCGGATCCCGGGATGCGGAGCGCCGGGCGCTGCCGTTGACTGGGGCCGACGAGCACGGGCGAGCCGAGGGAGACCACGACATGACCGGACGCTGGGTACGGGGCGCCGCCGGCGGCCTGCTGGCGGGAGCCGTCCTGATGGGCGCGGCGGGCTGCTCCGACGACGGCGACAACCCCGTGTCGGGAGCGGTCAGCGAGGCCGCCTCCGCGGTCGCCTCCGCCGCCGAGGGCGTCACGGACGCCGCCTCCGAGGCCGCCGACAAGGCCGAGCGGCAGGTGGCGGAGGTCAAGGACGGCGTCGACGCCAAGGACGAGGTGGAGCTCGGCGACCCCGCCACCGACTCCGACGGACGCACCACCGTCCCGGTCACCGTGCGGAACACGGACGACAAGACGCGGTCCTTCGCGATCCAGGTGCGGTTCGAGGACGGCGACGGCAAGCTGCTCGACGCCGTCGTCCTCACGATCTCGGACGTGCCCGCCGGCAAGCCGGGCGACGGCACCGCCCGCAGCACCCACAAGCTCTCCGGCACGGTCACCCCCTCGGTAACCAGCGCCCTGCGCTACTGACCCCGCCGCGCGCGGCGGAAAACCGGTACCCTCCGGGCCGGCCGGCCCGCAGACTCCTCCCATGACCGACATGGACGCCTTCCGGACCGCCGTCGCCGCCTGGGCGGCCGGCGGACCCGGCGACACCGCGCGCGACCTCGCCGCCCGCCTGCCCGTGCGCACCGTGGTGCTCCTCGAAGGGCGCAGCGACGTCGCCGCCGTCGAGGCGCTGGCCGGCCGCCGGGGCCGGGACCTCGCCGCCGAGGGCGTCTGCGCGCTCTCCATGAACGGCGCCACCAACGCCGCCCGGCACGCCCGGCTCCTCGGCCCGTCCGGCCTCGGCCTGCGCCTCACCGGCCTCTGCGACGAGGCCGAACGCGCCCACTACGCCCGCGGCCTGGCGGCCGCCGGAGCCGATCCGGACGCCTTCTTCGTCTGCGTCGCCGACCTGGAGGACGAGCTGATCCGCGCCCTCGGCGTGGACCGGGTCGGGGAACTCGTCGAGGCCGAGGGAGAGGGCCGCGCCCTGCGCACCTTCCTGAACCAGCCCGCCCAGCGCGACCGGAGCCCGCTGCTGCGGATGCGCCGCTTCCTCGGCACGACCGCGGGACGGAAGATCCGTTACGGCCGCGTCCTCGTCGAGGGCCTGGACCCGGCCCGCGTACCGGCCCCGCTCGACGGCCTGCTGGCCTCCCTTTGAGCCGAACCGTGACCGGTTCCCGTCGAAAACCGTTCGCACACACGCTTGTCGGCCCACACCGCCCACCTGCGCGGTTTACCCTTCCTTGACCCGAGCGCGAACGTGGCACGGGCGAACGCGGCACGCGCCGGCGTGCCGGGAACCCGAGGGAGAGGAGGACGGTGGCCGCGTCGTCGCCCTTCCGGCCGCGCGCCCTGGCGCGCACCCTCGTCGTCCTGCTCCTCGTGGTCTGCGGCGCCCTCGGGCCGCCCGCCGCGCCGGGCGCCGCCGCACCGCAGCCGCCCGCCGAGTCCTGCCCCGCGTACGGCTACGAACCCGCCCCGCGCGGCGAGGGCGAGACGGAGGCGGCGCGGGGCCCCGTGCCGCACCGCGACCGCCGCACCGCCCCTCCCGGGCCGCCCGGTCCGCCGGGCGTCCCGGCGCCGGCCGCCCGGCGCGCCGCGGGCGGGCCGGACGGCTGCCGGGGGAGTCCCGGCGCGGGGGCCGGGCCGTCCACCGCGCCCGACCTGACGGCCCTCCGGGTCTTCCGGTGCTGACCGGGGCGACGCCCCCGTGACGCCCCGTCGGACCGACGCGCGCCCCACCGCGCGCCAGTGAGGAACCGCCCGTGCCTTCCGTCCCCTTCGCCCCCACCCGCTCCTTCCCCCACTTCCGCCAGGACTTCGCCGCCTCGCTCGTGGTCTTCCTGGTCGCGCTGCCGCTGTGCGTCGGCGTCGCCGTCGCCTCCGGGGTGCCGGCCGAACTCGGTCTGGTCACCGGCATCGTCGGCGGTCTCGTCACCGGCATGATGCGCGGCAGCAGCCTCCAGGTCTCCGGGCCCGCCGCCGGACTCACCGTCCTCGTCCTGGAGACCGTCCACGCCTTCGGCCTCGCCACCCTCGGCGTGATCGTGCTCCTCACCGGAGCGCTCCAGGCCTGCATGGGCCTGCTCCGCTGGGGCCGCTGGTTCCGGGCCATCTCGCTCTCCGTCGTCGAGGGCATGCTCGCCGGGATCGGACTGCTGCTCGTCGCCGGCCAGGCGTACGCCGCAGCCGGGCTCCCCGCCCCCGCCTCGGGGCTCGGGAAGCTCACCGGACTGCCCGCCGCCGCGGCCCAGGCCGTCCGCAGCACCGAGGCGCTCGCCTCCCTCGCCCTCGCCGCAGGAACGGTTCTGGTGCTGGTGGCCTGGCGGCGTGCGCCCCGGCGCGCGCGGGCCGTGCCGGGCGCGCTCGTCGCCGTCCTCCTGGCCTCCCTCGTCACCGCCCTGACCGGGCTGCCGGTGGCCACCGTCGAGGTCGACGGCGTGCTGGAGGCCGTCCGCCCGCCGGGCGCGGACGGGCTCGCCGCCCTCGCGTCGCCGGCCGTGCTGGGCACGGTGCTCGCCTTCACCCTGATCGCCTCCGCCGAGTCGCTGTTCAGCGCGGCGGCCGTCGACCGGCTCCACCCGGGCCCGCGCACCGACTACGACCGCGAACTCCTCGCCCAGGGGGCGGGGAACGCCGTCTGCGGCCTGCTCGGCGCCCTCCCGCTCACCGCGGTCATCGTGCGCAGCTCCGCCAACGTCGAGGCGGGCGCCAGGACCCGGGCGTCCCGGGTGCTGCACGGCGGCTGGCTGCTGCTCTTCGCCGTGCTGTTCCCGGAGGTGCTCGCGCTCGTCCCGCTCGCCGCCCTCGCCGGCGTCCTGGTCCACGCGGGCTGGAAGCTGATCCCCTTCCGGGGCGTGCTGACGCTGTGGCGGGGCCATCGCGGCGAGGCGCTGGTCCTGGTCGTCACGGCGGCGGCGATCCTCGCGGCCGGCATGTTCGAGGGGGTCCTCGTCGGGCTCGTCCTGTCGGTGGCGAAGGCCGCGTGGGAGGGCTCGCAGCTCCGGGTGGAGCACACCGACGCAGGGGGCGCCGTCCGGGTCCGACTGCTCGGCACGGTCACCTTCCTGAGGCTGCCCCAGATGCTGGACGCGCTGGAGGCGCTGCCCGGGGACCGCCGGGTCGAGCTCGACCTCTCCGGCGTCACCCACCTCGACCACGCCTCCCGCGCCGCCCTCGACGCCTGGGCCGAGCGGCGGGCCGCGGCGGAACCGGACGCCGTCCGCCCGCAGGGACCCGCCGCCCCGGCGCCGGAGGCCGGGCCCCGGAGGTGAGGGCGCCGACGCGGAAGGAGGACGCCGTCCCCGCCCCCCGGGGCGACCAGAAGGACGACGCCACCCGCTGACACGCCCGGCCGGACGCGTCGGGGCCCCGACTTCGGGGTAAACAGAGACCGAACGCCTCCTCTCCCGAACGGACTTGTGCGCGTTGAGCATGCCACTCGGATCCCGTGTGCCAGGCAGGACCTGGACCATTCGCCTCACCGGCCACCACGACCACTCGGCGCGGGTCAGCTGCACCACCGCGGGCTGCCGCATGCCCGACCGCTCCAAGGACGTGCGCGCGCTGCGCGCCTTCGCCGCCGAGCACGTCCGGGCGCACGCCCGGCTGGCGACCCCGCGCCCCCACGCCGCGTGCGCCTGCGGCGGGGCCGGCTGCCGTCACCACCAGGCCCGGGCCCTGTGCTCGGGCCGCACCCTCCTCGTCCTCATCCACAACCCGGCGGTCGGCGAGGTGTGGACGCTCGCCGAGATCTGCGAGGCGTGCGCCCCGCTGATCACCCACGCCCGGATCGTGGCGCGCGCCGCGAGTCCGGCCGAAACCCGGGGGGCGGAGCGGGTGCCGGAGCCCCGGACCGGGCCCCCGGCCGCTCCCGCCGCCTCCGGGCCGGGCGTGCCGGTGCTCTTCTCCTCCCCGGAGGCCGCGGGCGGCGCCGCCGACCCCGCGGGCTCCCGCCCGGCCCGCCGCCCCCGCAGGGGCGGGCGCGGGAACCGCGCGGGCGGCGGCGGACGGTACTGACCCCGGCGGTGCGGCCCCGGGCCGGGCGTCCTAGCCCTGCCGGGGGACGAACGCCGGGCGCAGGGCCGGGTCGACCGGGTCGTAGTAGCGGTGGAAGACCGGCGTGGCCGCGCCCGACAACGGCGGGACGATCCAGCTCCAGTCGGCCGGCACCGGTCGGCCGTGCCGCCGCTCCCGCGCGATGTGCTTCAGGAACCGCTCCGACTCGGTGTGGTGGTCCGCCATCGTGACCCCGGCCTCCTGGAAGGAGTGCAGGACCGCCACGTTCAGCTCCACCAGCGCCCGGTCCCGCCACAGCGTCCGCTCCGACGAGCGGTCCAGGCCCAGCTTCTCCGCGACCAGCGGCAGCAGGTCGTAGCGGTCCGCGTCCGCGAGGTTCCTGGCGCCTATCTCCGTGCCCATGTACCAGCCGTTGAACGGCGCCGCCGGGTACCGCACCCCGCCGATCTCCAGGACCATGTCGCTGATCGCCGGGACCGCGTACCAGCGCAGTCCGAGCCCGGCGAACCAGGCGTGCTCGGGATGGCGCAGCGTCACCTCGTGCACGGCGCCGTCCGGCAGCTCGTACCACTCCGGGCGCGCGCCGGGCCGCTCCCGCACCATCAGCGGCAGCACCTGGAAGGGCTCCTCCTCCCGCTTCCAGCCCAGCTCGCGGGCGAGGGCCGTGGCCGCCGCCGCGCGCGGATCGCCGACCCAGCGGCCCGAAGGGGTGCGGTGGCCCGCGTACCGGACCAGCTGGTCGTTCACGATCCGGGGCGCCGGGCGGCCCGGCCGGTCCGGGGCGAAGACGGTGAGGACCGGGCGGATCCGGCCCCCGTTGCCCGCCGCCCGCAGGTGCTCGGCGCAGGCGGCGGCGATCCCGTCGGCGGACGACACTCCGCGCAGGTCCCGCACGACCAGGCTGCTCCAGTAGAGCCGCCCGATGCAGCGGGCCGCGTTGCGCCAGGCGACCCGGGCGCCGAAGGCCAGCTCCTCGGGGGTGTGCTCGTAGGTGCCTGTACGGGCGATCTCGGCCCGCACCCGGCGGACCCGGGCGTCCGCGTCCCCGGTGCCCGGGGTCTCGTCGTGGAACTGCCGGACGAACTCCTCGGCCTGCCGCCGGTCCACGCGGTCCGGCTCGCGCGCGGCGGCCGGTGCCGGGGCGGGGACGGGGGCCGCGGCGGCGGCCGAGTAGGGGCATGCGGCGCCGGCGGGAGCGACCGCGCGGCGACGGATCAGACTGAAGACCAAGGTGTTTCCTCCCTGGCCCCATGACTACCGTACGCAGTCGTCCGGCTGTGGAGAGTGTTCGAACTTCGCCGAAGCGGACGGTCCGTCCTGGTATGGTGCCCGGCCCCCGCCCCTCACACGGGGGTCAGCACGTCGCCGCGCACCCGCTCCAGGACGAGACCGCCGTCGAGCCGGACCCGGGCCGTGACCACCGGCCGCCGGTCCCGGTACGCCTCCCAGGCCGGTTCGAGCGCGCGCACCTGCTCCGCCAGCCGCTCCCGGCTCGCCGCCGGCATCTGCGCCCCGAACGACTCCAGGAGCGAGGACAGCCGCTCGTACTCCGCGGCCTCCGGGTCCGGCCGGGGCTCCTCCGGCGCGTCGACCCGCTCGACGACCCCCTCCGTCCCCTCCCCGAGCAGCAGCGCGCCGGCCACCGCCGCCGGCTCCCCGGCCGGGTCGGCGGCCACCGTGACCGCGCCGGCCACCCTCAGATCGACCGCGAGACGGACCCGCAGGCCCCGTGTGAGCGTCATCCGGTCTTCTTAGCACGGCGAAGATCGTCCCGGCGCGGAGGCCCGGTCCGGAGGGACGAGGGAGCCCGGTCCGGACGGACGCCCCGGTGCCCGGGGAGTGACGCCCCGCCCGCTCCGCTCGTTCTCGGTGCGTGCAGCAGCTCCGTATCACCCGCAAGGGCCCGTCGGCCGCCATATCCGTCCCGCGTCCCTCCCGGGACGCCGCGGAGGCCGCGCTCGTCGAGCACTATCCCGCCCTGGTCCGCCTCGCCCACCTCGTCCTGCCGCCCTCGCTCGGCCGCCAGCGCCGCGTCCTCGCCGCGCACGCCGTGGTCCAGCGCACCCTGCCCCGCGGCCGGCCCGCCGGGACCGGCGCCCTGCCCCGGCCCCGCGGCCCCCGCGAGGAGGCCCACGCCTGGCTCCGGGCCCGGGTCGTCGCCGGCGCCCTCACCACGCGGGAACTCCGGCCCGCCGCCCTCGCCCTGCCCCGCGTCACCGGACTGCGGCTCTTCCCCCGGGCCGGCGGCGGCGACGAACTCGTCCTCGACCGGGCCCTCGCCGCCGTCGCCCCCGAGGTCCGCGCCGCCCTCGCGCTCACCGTCCTCGAAGGGCTCGGCCCCGAGGAGACCGCCGCCCTGCTGGCCGGGGCCGGGGTGACCGCCCCCGACCGGGCCCTCGACGCCGCCGCGCGGCTGCGCGCGACCGTCCCCGGCGACCCGGCCGCCCTGCTGCGCGGTCCCGAGTTCGACCCCTGCACCGTCCA
This sequence comes from Streptomyces sp. NPDC058758, assembly GCF_042746075.1. Classification (NCBI taxonomy): domain Bacteria; kingdom Bacillati; phylum Actinomycetota; class Actinomycetes; order Kitasatosporales; family Streptomycetaceae; genus Streptomyces; species Streptomyces sp. NPDC058758. The sequence continues at coordinate 96,396 of NZ_JBHYPS010000021.1, forward strand.
CCTCCGCCCCACCGACCTGCTGCGGCGCCGGCGCCGCGGCCGGGTCGCGGCCCTCGCGGCGGTCCTGCTCCTCGCCGGTCTCCCCGCCGCCGGAGCGCTGCGCCCGGACGCGCCCGCCCCGGCCCCGACGGCCTCCGCCCCGGACCCGGCCGCCGACCCGGCCACCCTGCTCAGGGCCGACCCCGAGCGCTGGGCCGACACCTCCCGGGTGGACTTCACCGCCTGGCCCGCCCGCGGCGACCGCACCGGCGACACGGCCCTCCTCGGCCGCGCGCTCACCGCGTGGACCGGCGACGGCGTCCGCAAGGAGACCACCCCCCGCACCTCCGCCGCACCGCCGGCCGGTCCCCCCGCCCTGCTCTACGCGGGCGATACCGACGGCGCGGCCGTGGTGCTCCTCCACGACGGCGTCCGGCTCGCCCGCTACACCGAACCGCCGGCCGGGGCGCCCGTCCTCGTCCTGGCCCGCGCGGACGGCGCCGACGTCACCACCGCCGCCTCGGTCGTGCTGGCCCGCACCGGCGCCGGCACCCGCTACCTCCTCGCCCCGTGGATCGCCGAGGCGGGCGTACGGGACCTGGCCCGCCCGGCCGCCGCGGCCCGGGAACTGGCCGTGGCGCCGGACGGGGTCACCCCGCCCGTGCCGGCCCCCCGGCCCGCCGGGCCGGACGGCTGCGGCGGGACCACCGTGCTCCAGCTGCGCTCCTCCGCCCGCATCGTCGAGGACCACGCCTTCCTCGTCGCCGACCTCGGGGGACTCGGACCCGCGCACCTCGGCTGGACCCCGCTCCCGGCCCCCGGCGTGCCCTCCCGGCAGCCCCGCGAGGCCACCGGGCCCCTCGGGCTCGCGGCGTGGGCCAGGTCCGGCTGCCTCCTCGGCCCGCTCCACGACGCCGGGGTCCGCTCCGTCAACCGCTGGGAGTTCGCCGAGCAGCGGCTGCCCGAGCGGGCCGGGCGGGCGCTGTGGGTGTGCGCCCGCGCCGAGACCTGGGAGGGCACCGGCCGGGCCGACGTCGTCCTGGAGACCCCGGCCCGCGCCCCCGGAGCCGTACGCCCCCTGCTCTCGGTGCCCGACACCGCCGCGTGCGGACGCTTCGGCCAGGACGTCCTCGCCGGAGGCCCGTGGACCTCGCCGTCCGGCGTCCGCTATCTGCTCGCGGCGGGCAGCCGCCACGTCGTCGGGATCACCGCCGGCGGCGCCGTGCGGGCCGGCGCGCGCGGCCGGGTGCTCGCCGCCCGGGCCCCCGGGGAGGGCACCGTCGTCCTCGACGGGCGGCTCGCCGACGGCGGCGTGCTGCGCGGCTGGACGGCCGCCGGGGGGTGAGCGGGGCGGGCGCCGGTCAGGCCGCGACGGCGCGCGGCCGCGACGGGACCGCCGGGGCCGGGCCGCCGGCCCCGCCCCGGACCAGGAGGAGGGCCGTGGTGTCGTCCTCCAGGCCGTGGGCGCCGAACCGGTCGAGGTCCTCCCTCAGCAGCCCGGGGATCCGGTCGGCGGGCTCGTCGGCCCAGGCGCCCAGCCGCTCCTCCAGCGGGTAGAACGCGCCGTGGGCGTCGCGGGTCTCCGAGACGCCGTCGGTGAACATCAGCAGCCGGTCGCCGGGGCCGAAGGGGACCTCCTCCACCGTGAACGGCGCGTCCACCGGCACCGGCAGGTGGACCGGGACCGAGGGGGCGGAGAACTCGACCGCCTCCACGGTCCCGTCCCGCTGCACCACCGGGGCCGGGTGGCCGCAGCTCAGCAGCCGGATCACCGGCCGGTCGTCGGGGATCTCGGCGAGCAGCACGGTCGAGAAGCGGTCGGCCGCCTCCGACTCCGGCGCCCGCTCCGCGTACCGCGCCATGCTGGCCTCCAGCCGCTGGGCGATCGCCGGCAGGTCGGGGGCGGTGTACGCGGCCTCCCGGAAGGAGCCGAGGAGCAGTGACGCGGCCTCCACGGCCGGCAGCCCCTTGCCCTGGACGTCGCCCAGCATGATCCGGACCCCGTCGCGGACCTTGAGCGCCTTGTAGAAGTCGCCCCCGACGTGCGCGCCGGCGGCGGACGCCTCGTACAGCAGCCGCAGGTCGACCGTGCCGAGGCGGGACGGCAGGGGGCGCAGGACGGCCCACTGGGCGGCCTCGGCGACGGCGCTGACCTGGCGCAGCTCGGTCTCGCGGTGCTGCCGGACCCGGCTGGAGACGGCCGCGGCGAGGGCGACCACGGCGAGCACCACCTGGTTGGCGAGGGCCGCGGGGAGCAGGGAGTCTCCGCGCAGGGCGGCGAGGGCGGCGCTCGCGGCCATCGCGAGCCCCCCGATCGCCGCCGTGCCGCGGGCCGTCCAGGTCGCCGCGGCGAGCGCGGGGGCCGCGATCAGGAAGCGGTCGAACCGTTCCTCCGGCGGGGTCAGCACGTCCGCCAGGGCGGCGAGGACGATCACCAGGAACGGCAGCAGCCGCCCGAGCCGGTAGCGCGGCCCGGCGCGGTGCGCCGGACGGGCGGGGGCGGGGCGGGAATCGCACGCGGCCCCGGGCGCGGGGGCCCGCGGCGCGGTCGCGGTCGGATCCGCGGGCATGGGGCTCTCCTCGGTCGGACTTCCGCGCGGCGGAGGACCGCGACGGCCTTCGACGGCCAGCATGCCCGCCCGCGCGGGCCGGTCGGCAGGGCCGGAGGTCACCCGGCGGCCGGGACGTACGGCCCGGGGCCCGCACCCGGGAGGGGAGGCGCTCAGACGGGGAGGTCCTGCTCCGCCCAGACGACCTTGCCGCCGGAGGTGCGGCAGGAGCCCCAGCGGCGGCACAGCATGTTGACGAGCTGGAGGCCGCGACCGCCCTCGTCGCTGAGGTCCGCGTGCTGGATCTGCGGCAGGTCGGGACCGGTGTCCGAGACCTCGACGACCAGCCGCTCGCCGCGCAGCAGCCGCAGCTCGCCCGGCCCGTTGCCGTACCGCAGGGCGTTGCCGACGAGTTCGGAGACGACCAGCTCGCACACGTCGGCGAGGTCGTCCAGACCCCAGTCGGCGAGCTGCCGGGTGACCAGCCGCCGCGCCTCGGACGCGGCCCGCCCGTCGGCCGACAGCGGCCACACCCGCAGCCCGGTCTCCGCGCCGAGCGGCACGGCCCGCGCGGTCAGCAGCACCGCCTCGTCGAAGCGGCCGGGCCCGGCCGGGGCCGCCGCGATCAGCCCGCCGTCCTCCAGGGCGCCGGGCGGCAGGGCGAGCGCCGCCGACCGCAGCCGCTCCAGCTGCTCCTCCAGGTCGGCGCCGCGCTCCTTCACCAGGCCGTCGGTGTACAGCACGAGCCCGCCGCCCTCGGGGACGGTCACCGTCACCGGGTCGTACGGGATCACCCCCGCGCCCAGCGGCGCCCCGGCCGGGAGCGGGACGAACTCGGCCCCGCCCCGCCCGTCGAGCAGCAGCGGCGGCAGCAGACCGGCCCCGGCCAGGGTGCAGCGGGAGCCCGCCGGGTCGTAGACCGCGCAGAGGAAGGTGGCGACCTGGTCGTCCTCCAGGTCGCGGGTGGCGAGGTCGAGCCGGGCCAGGACCCGCTCGGGCGCCATGTCGAGGGTCATCAGGGTGCGGGCCACGGCCCGCAGCCTGCCCATGGTGGCGGCGGCGGGCAGCCCCTGGCCCATGACGTCGCCCGCCATCAGGGCCGTACGCCCGCCGGGCAGCGACATCACGTCGTACCAGTCGCCGCCCACCGGGTGGCGGGCCGAGGAGGGCGCGTACTCGGCGTGCACCCGCAGCCCGGGGGTGACCGGGGTGGCGCGGGGCAGCAGGCTGCGCTGGAGCGACACGACGCGCTCGCGCTCGCGGCCGTACAGCCGGGCGTTGTCGATGAAGACGGCGGCGCGGGACGCCAGCTGCTCGGCGAGGGCCAGGTCGGTGGGGGAGAAGGGCGGGCTGCCGGGGCCGCGGACGAAGTCGGCGCTGCCGAGCAGCAGGCCGCGGGCGATCAGCGGCACCGCGAGGTAGCTGTGCACGCCCAGGGCGCGCATCTTCGCCGCGCCGCTGGCGGTGGGGGAGACGAGGGCGAAGTCCTCCTCGCGCATCCGGCCCACCAGCACCGGCTTGCCCTGCCGCAGACAGTACTGGTGGAGCAGCGTCTCGTGCCGCTTCTGGTCGCGGACGAAGGTCTCGCCGACCGGGGTCGCCTCCAGCGTCTCCATGGTGTCGACGGCGGCGAGCGCGACCGCGCGCATCGGCGGGACGCCCCGGCCGGTCCAGCGGGAGCCCTCCTCGCCGTGCAGGACGCTCTCCATGATGTCGACGGCGGCGCCGTCGGCGAAGTCGGGCACGGTGAACTCGGTCAGCTCCCGGGCGGTGCTCTCCAGGTCCAGGGTGGTGCCGATGCGGGTGCTCGCGGCGTTGAGCCAGGCGAGCCGGGCCTCGGCGTCGGGCCGGTCGAACGGACCGTGCCCCCCGGCGCGGTCACGCCGGGTGCGGAGCGCCGCCGACCGCCGGACCGCCGAGGCGCGCACGGCCGAGACCCTGCCGGTCAGGCGTCGTCCGCCGCTGCCGCCGCTCACTCTTCCGGCCTCCAGACGGGAACTCGACCAGGTGTGGTGCACAGTCTGCACCGGAAGGCCGTTCCGCGCACCATCCGAACAGCAGCGGAATCGAAGCCGAACGGTAGCTCTGTCACATCCGCCGAACGGGTGAAACCTGTTCGGGTCCCGCGTCGTCCTCTCCCCCGGGAACGCGCCGGAGGGCGCGGGGTCGCAACGGGAACGCGAGGATCGGAGGGCGCATGCGCCGGATGGGCAAGTACACCGCGCACGTGGCCGTGTTGGCGTCGGCGGTCGGCATCAGCCTGGCCGCGTGGGGGGCGACGGCGCTGGTGGGCGGGGGCGACGAGGACTCGCCCGCCGGGGCCGGGGGGGCGGGCGCGCCGAAGGAGCCGGGCCTGCGGACCGACGGGAAGGGCCGGCCCGCGCAGCCGACCACGCGGGTGCCGGTGGGCATCGCGCACGCCGCGGAGGCGGGCGGACGGGCCGTCAACATCACCATCGACGACGGGCCGGACCCCCGCTGGACCCCGCAGATGCTCGACATCCTGAAGCAGAACGACGTCAAGGCCGTCTTCTGCATGATCGGGCCGCAGGCGAAGCAGCACCCGGACCTGGTGAAGCGGGTGGTGGCCGAGGGACACCGGCTGTGCGACCACACCATGACCCACGACACGACGATGGACCGCAAGCCCGTGGCGTACCAGAAGCGGCAGATCCTCGACGCGCGGAAGATGATCGAGGAGGCCGCCGGCGGGGTCGAGGTGCAGTACTACCGCGCCCCCGGCGGGGCGTTCACGCCCGACAGCCGGAAGATAGCCGCCGCCGCGGGGATGCGGCCGCTGGGGTGGAACGTGGACACCAAGGACTTCGAGCGGCCGGGCGCCGCCGCCATCGTGGCGACCGTCAAGGGCGAGCTGTCCAACGGGCCGACGATCCTCCTCCACGACGGCGGCGGCGACCGCTCGCAGACCGTCACGGCGCTGCGGCAGGTGCTGCCCTGGCTGAAGGAGCAGGGCCGCACCTTCAGCTTCCCGGTCCGCACGGCCCCGGACACCCCGTAGGGCGCGGGGCCGCGCCCCGTCAGCGCCTGACGGTGTCGTCGGTCTTGAGGTCCTCGACCGCCTCGTCGAAGGCGGCGACCTGGTCGGGGCAGTAGACCTGGAGCACGATCCGCTCGGCGTCGACGGCCTTGGAGTCGGCGATGACCGGGCGGCTGCCGGGGCCGGTGGCGCCGTTGGAGAGCTGCTGGAGCCGGTACAGCGCCTTCTTGAGGGCGTTGCCCGGGTTCTCGCAGACCTGGCCGCCGTCGGTGCCGAGCAGTCGCTCGGCGGTCTCCTGGTCGGGGGCGGGGTAGCCCGCCTTCACCAGCTCCTCGCTCAGCTGCTCGGCCTTGCGGGAGGTCTCTTCGGTCCGCTTGAAGCTGCCGTAGCGGACGAGACCGGTGATCAGCAGGCCGACCAGGATCACGATCGCGCCCCAGTAGATCCACTTGTGCTCGGAGGCGAAGCGGGTCGGGCTCATGCGGCGTCTCCCTCGTGCGGGGCGTCGGCCGCGGCCGTGCGCCAGCCGGGCTTGCGCAGTTTCAGGAAGGCCCAGGGGATGAGCAGTCCGAGGACCACCAGGCCGCCGCCGACGATGAGGACGTACGACCAGACGCTGCCGCTGCCGAACTGCGAGGGCGGCACGAAGCCGATGAACAGGGCGGCGAGCGAGGCGAGCAGGCCGACCGAGCAGATCAGGCCCAGGGCGGGCGCCCGGTAGCCGCGCGGGTGGTCCGGCTTGAGCTTCCGCAGCCGCATCGCCGCGACGAACATCAGCAGGTAGACGATGAGGTAGACCTGCGTGGTGATGGTCGAGAAGATCCAGTACACGCTGGAGACGTTCGGGATCAGCGCGTAGCCGAGGGCGATGACCGAGGTCACGACGCCCTGGGTGACGAGGATGTTCTGCTGGATGCCGAACCTGTTGAGCTTCTGCAGGAACGGCGGCAGGTAGCCCTCGCTGCGGGAGATCTCCAGGAGGCCCTTGGACGGGCCGGCCAGCCAGGTGAGCATGCCGCCGAGGGAGGCGGAGATCAGCATGATCGCCGCGATCGGGGTCATCCAGCCGACGCCGAAGTACGAGAAGAAGGCGTCAAAGGCCTGCATCACGCCGGCGGTGAGGCTGAGCTGGTCCGCCGGTACGACCCAGCTGATCGCCAGCGCCGGGAGGATGAAGATCAGCAGCACCAGGCCCATCGCCAGGAACATCGACTTCGGGTACTCCTTCGCCGGGTTCTTCAGCGAGGAGACGTGCACCGCGTTCATCTCCATGCCCGAGTACGACAGGAAGTTGTTGACGATCAGCACGAGGCTCGCCAGGCCGGTCCACTGGGGCAGCAGGTGGCTGCCGTCCATCGGCGCCGCCGAGGGGTTGCCCTGGCCGAGGAAGACCATGCCGAGGACGACGAGGATGGTGCCGGGCACCAGCGTGCCGATGATCAGGCCCCAGCTGGACAGTCCGGCGAGGGCCTTGGTGCCGCGCGACGAGACCCAGACGCCGGTCCAGTACAGGACCATGATCACGATCGCCGTGTAGACGCCGTTCGAGGCGAGTGAGGGGTCGATCACGAAGGCGATCGTCGAGGCCACGAAGGCCAGCAGGCTCGGATAGTAGAAGATCGTCATCGCGAACTGGCACCAGACGGCGAGGAAGCCGAGGGGCTTCGAGAGTCCCTCCGCCACCCACCGGTAGACGCCGCCCGACCAGCCGGAGGCCAGCTCGGCGGAGACCAGGGCCGTCGGCAGCAGGAAGACCAGGGCCGGCACCAGGTAGAGGAAGACGCAGGCGAGTCCGTACACGGCCATCGTCGGCGCGGCGCGCAGGCTGGCCACCGAGGCGGTGGTCATCAGGGCCAGCGTCACCCACGTGATCGTGGGCGGGGCGACCGGCCTGGCCTCGGTGCGGGGTTTCGGCAGATCGGCCGGCACGTCCATCGATGCCATGAACCCTCCCGGGGGAATCGGCGTGATCCGCCCCAGGCTGCGGGAGCGCGGGCGGGAGCGCAGGCCGGGAGGGCCGTCCGGGTGACGGAGGGAGCGGGGGAACCGCCGGCGTCCGGTGCCGGATGCCGGGCGCGGCCGGGTGGGGGATGCTGAGCCTTCGTCACCCTGTATCCGAGGAGGCGGCCGTGGCGCGACCCGTGGGGGACCCGGAGGAGCCGGCGGACGGCGCGGATCGCCGGGCCGGGGGCGGCGGCGCGGACGGCGCGGGGCTCGACCGGACCACCTCCTTCCTGACCCGGCTCACCGGACTGCTGCTGCGCACCTCCGGCGAGGGGGCCGAGTTGATCGCGCGCGAGGTCGTGGCGGCCGGGCGGGCGCTGGGCGCCGAGGTGTCGGTGCTGCTCGTCATGGACACCGCCACGCTGACCGTCGCCGCCCCGGACGGACGGACCCGGACCGTCATCGTGCACGCGGTGCCCGAGGTCGCCCGGCTGGACCGGATCGCGGCGCTCAAGCCGCTCGTGGCGGACGTGCGCGCCGGGCGGACGGGGGCGGCGGAGGCGAGCGCCCGGCTGGACCGGATCGAGGCGGCGCCGGCCCCGTACCCCTGGTGGCTGAAGCTGCTGGGGATCGTGCTCTTCTCGCTGGGCTTCGCCCCGCTGATGCAGCCCACCTGGTACGAGCTCGGCACCACCGCCGTCCTGGCGACGCTCGCCGCGGTCCTCGCGGTGGCCTCCGACCGGGTCCCGCGGCTGGCCAGGGTGCTGCCGCTGGTCGCCTCGCTGGCGGTGTCGGTCGTGACGCTCCAGGTGTTCGCCGGCGACCCGGCGCACGGCGGGCCGGTGCTGCTGATGCTGCCCGCGCTGTTCTTCTTCGTGCCCGGCGACTACCTCAGCGCGGCCGCCGCCGAACTCGGCGCGGGGCTGATCACGACGGGTGCGATCCGGCTGGTGTACGCGGTCTTCCTGCTGGTCCAGCTCTGCGTGGGCGTCCTGCTGGGGGTGTACGTCACCGGGACCCCCACCGCGGCGCTCTTCGACACGGCCGCCGGGACCGACCTGCCGCGCTGGGTGCTCTTCGCCTCGTGGACGGTCTTCACGGCGGGGACCGTGCTGGCGTTCGCGATTCCGCGCCGCTTCTTCCCCCACCTGCTGGCCCTGGTCTACCTGACGGTGGCGGTGCAGTCGGCGGCGACCAAGCTGATCGGGGAGACCGGCGGCACCTTCGTGGCGGCGGCGGTGCTGGCCGCGGCGGCGACGCTGCTGTCCCGGGGGCCGGACCGGCCGCCCCGGCTGCTGCTCGTCCTGCCCGGCTTCTTCACGCTGACGGTCGGTTCGCTGGGGATGCGCGGGCTGACCACGCTGGCCGGCGGGCACGTCGTGGACGGCTTCTCGGACCTGCTGGAACTCGTCCTGGTCGTCACCGCGATCGCGGTGGGACTGGTCCTCGGCGCCACGCTCGTGCCGGATCCGGACGCGCGGGCGGAGCACCCCCCGCTTCCCGCGCCCCCTGCCGCGCCTCCTGGTCCGCAGCCGCCGCCGGCCGGCCCGTAGGATCACCGGGACGTACAGGTGAGCGAGGAGCGCGTTGCGGTGACCGTCGTGGTGGAACCGACCCTGCCGGTCCCTCCGGCCCTTCCGGAGCTCCTGGAGCGGGACGAGGACGGGCAGGCGCTCGGCGCCCTGCTGTGGCGGCACGGGCCCGGCTGGCGGGCCGTCAGCAGCGCGGTGCTCGGCGGCGGGATCGGGGAGCGGTCCTGGGTGATGAACGTCCAGGTCGCCCACGGCTACACCCGCACCGACCCCGAGGCGCACCTCGCCGGCCTCGCCCGCCGGGCCGGCCTCCACGGCCCCGGGGTGGGGCTGATGACCGCCGCCGACGTCGCCCGGCGCGGGGCCGCCTCCGACGGCGGCGTCGACGCGGTGGCCACCGCCGGCATCGACGTGCGGGGCTGGGCGGCGGCACCGGGACCGGCCGTGCCCGCGCCCCAGCCGCCCGGGACGATCAACATGGTCGTCACCGTGCCCGCGCCGCTCACCGACGCCGCGCTCGTCAACGCCGTGGCCACCGCCACCGAGGCCAAGGTGCAGGCCCTGCTCGACGCCGGCCACGACTGCTCCGGGACCCCGACGGACGCGGTCTGCGTCCTCGCCAGGACCCCCCTGCCCGGCGGGGCCGCCGAGCCCTTCGCCGGACCCCGCTCGCTCTGGGGCGCCCGCCTGGCCCGGGCCGTGCACCGGGCCGTCGGCGAGGCCCTCCGCTGACCGGGGCGCCGCCGGTCCTGCCTCAGGCCCCGCGGAACGCGGGGGCCAGCACCGCTGCGGCGGCACCGACGCCCCGGAGCGCCACGGCCTCCATCCCCGGCACCGACGCCAGCGCCGTACTGGCCAGGCAGGTGTTCTCCGGCCGGGAGGCGTAGCGGCCCGAGGCCCGGGGCACCGGACGCACCAGCTCCTCCGGAGCCCCCAGCGCCCGCGCGATCCCGCGCGCCCAGTCGGCCCGGGAGACCCGCTCCGGGCCGCCGAGGTGCAGCAGCGCGGGCACCGCGCCACCGGGGCGGAGCAGCAGCGAGGTCACCGCCGCCACGTCCTCGACCAGGACGGGCGTCGTCCACTGGTCGGCCGGCGCCTCCACCGGCTCCCCCCGGAGCAGCCGGTGGGCGCAGGACGCGAAGAAGTTCAGCCACTTCCCGGCGTCGGCCGGCTCGTGCCCGTAGACGAGGCTGACCCGCAGCACCGTCGCCGGGGACGCCGCCCGGGCGAGCAGCAGTTCCTCGGCCCGCCGCTTCGCCGTCCCGTACGCGTTCGCCGGGGCCGTGGGCGTCGCCTCCACGTTCCGCGCCGAGGCGCCGTCGAAGACGTTGTCCGTCGAGATCATCACCAGCCGGTCCAGGCCCGGCAGCGCGGCGAAGGACGCCGTCGCCGCCGTGTGCGCGGCGGCCGCCTCCTCCGGGTGCGCCTCGCACCAGGTGACGTCCGACGGCCCGTGCACCAGGACCACCGCACGGGGCCCGACCCGCGCCACCACCCCGGCGCAGGCGGCCGGGTCGGTGGCGTCCAGCGGCGTCCAGCGCGCCCCGTACGCCTCGGGCGGCCGGGCGGGACGGCCGCGCGAGGCCAGCGTCACCGTCCGGCCCTCCGCGACGAGCCGCCGGGCGATCTCCGCGCCGACGAAGCCGCTGCCGACCACGAGGACGGGCCCGTGACCCGCCGGGTCCGCGCTCACCGCGCCACCGCCCTCTCCACCGTCCTCGGCGTCCCCGCCGTCCCCGCGCCGTCCGGCCCCGCGCCCGGCCGGCGGCCCATCAGGAGGCCCGCGCCGATCAGCCCGTGGTCGTCGTCGTCCGCCCCCAGCACCACCATCGACGCGATCTGCCCGTCCGTCAGGCCGAAGCAGCCCTGCCGGACCAGCTCCGCCGTCAGCAGCGCGCGGTACCGCTCGCCGACCGCCAGGGCGAAACCGCCCATCAGCACGAACCGGCGGATCCCGATCGAGGCGAACACCCCGCCGATCGCCGCCGCCAGCGGCACCAGCGTGCCCCGCAGCACCTCCGTGGCGAAGGGGTCCCCGGCCCGCACGGCCGACGCGACCGACGGGTTGTCCACCTCCGCGGGACCGGTCGCCGTCCGGGCCAGCGCCGAGCGCGCGTACCCCTCCGGATCCGCCGCGGCGGCCCGCCGCACGGCGGCGAGCACCCCCCGCCCGGAGGAGAGGGCCCCGAGGTGGCCCCGGCCGCCGCAGTCGCACGGCGCTGCGCCCGGCGAGCGGTCGTAGGTCCAGTGGCCCAGCTCCCCGCCGTGCCCCTCGTCGTCGAGGAGCACCTCGCCGCCCCGGAACACCTTGTTCCCGATGCCCGAGCTGATCGTGAGCAGGCAGAACGGCTCGGAGGAGCCCGCCCCGTACCGCCAGGCCGCCGCCGTCAGGTCGTTGACGACCAGCACGGGCACCGGCAGCCGGACCTCCAGGAGCTCCCGGAGGGGCAGCGGGCCGCCGCCCCCGCCCCACACCGTCGGCGCGCCCCGCACCGTGCCGTCACGGCCGACCGGGCCGGCGAAGGCGACGCACAGGCCGTCGGAACCGGAGGCGACGGCCTCCCGCTCCGCCTCCCGCGCGATCTGCTCGACGACCCGTTCCTGGAGCACCGGGACCGGCGCCCCGGGGAAGCGGGCCATGCCGTCGACGGGCCTCCGGCGCACCCCCGGCAGCAGACCGCCCGCGGCGGCGTCGAAGGTCCCCACCCGCAGCGTCGTCCCGCCGACGTCCATGACGGTGATCCGCCGTCCGGCCGGCGCGGCCGCGTCAACTCCCGGGAACGTCATCGGGCACCTCCTCCTCGAAGACGAGCAGGGCCAGGTCGGACGCGGAGTCGTTGCTCAGTCCGTGCTCGCCGTACGGCTCGTTGACCACCACGTCCCCGGCCGCCACCCGGAACTCGACGCCGTCCCTGACCATCACGCCGCTGCCGCTCAGTACCACGTACGTCTCCCGGTCGCGGCCGTGGCGGTGGCGGCCGATCGAGGTGCCCGGCGGCAGCACCGCCAGGTCGATGAAGGACGCCCCCGGGCTCCCGGCGCCCCGGGCGAGGATCCGGTGGGCGAGGATCGTCCCGCGCCCGCCGTGGTCGTGCTCCTTGGCGGCGAACAGCTCCCTGAGGTTCACCACCGGCCGTGCCGCGCCGCTCACGCCCCCGCCCCCTCGGCCGCGAACCCGGCGGCCCGCCGGGCGAGGTCGCCGAGGGCGTCCCGGAGCACCTCGGGCGGCACGTCGGCGAGCTCGTCGACGAAGACCGCCTTGCCCACCGCCGTCGGCACCACCAGGTGCAGCCGGCGGCCCCGCCGCTCCCACGACTCCTCCAGCGCCCGGGTCATCAGCTCCGGCGTGCAGGTCTCCGGGTCGAACACGGGCAGCCCGATCCGGGCGAGCAGCCCGATGATCCGGTCGCACGACGCCTCGTCGACCAGTCCGGTCCGCAGGGCCAGGCAGGACGAGAGGGCCATGTCCACGGCGACCGCCTCGCCGTGCTCCAGCCGGTGGCCGCCGGCGGTCTCGACGACGGGGCTGAAGGTGTGCCCGAAGTCGACCAGACGGGCCAGGTTCTTCTCCCGCAGGTTCGGGCAGAGCTCCTCCATCATCAGGCGCATGGAGGTCCGCAGGACGTACGTCTCCACCTCGGGCGGCGTCGGCGTCCCGGACGCCCGGAACGCGTCGGGGTACCGCTCCAGGGTGGTGAACAGCTCCTCGTCCAGGATCACCGCCATCTTCACGATCTCCGCCAGGCCGCAGCGGACCTCCCGCACGGGGAGGGTGGCGAGGAAGGCGGGGTCGCTCAGCGAGGCGTGCGCCGGATGGTAGGCGCCGAACATGTTCTTCGTGTGCAGGGCGTTGACCCCCGTCTTCACCCCCACGCCCACGTCGACCTGGCCGACCAGCGTGGTGTTGACCCGGACGTGCCGGACCCCCCGCGCGTACATCGACGCGGCGAAGCCGACCACGTCCGCGACGATCCCGCCGCCCAGGGCGAGCATCACCCCGTGCCGGTCCAGGCCGTCGGCCTTGGCGAGCGCGCAGACCCGCTCCGCCGTGGCCAGCGTCTTGTTCCGCTCCCCGGTGCCGATCGTGTGCAGCGTCCAGCTGCCCGGCGCGAGGTGCGCCTCCAGGTAGCGGACCAGCGCCTCCCCGTACAGGCCGCCGACGGTCGGCCCGGTGAAGGCCACCACCCGCCGCCCGCCGATCGCGCGCGCCAGGGCGGGGTTGTCCGGGGAGAGCACCCCGGAGATCAGCTCCGCCCGGTATCCGGTGCCGTCCGGCGCGAGCAGGCTGAAACCGTCGGCGTCCTCCCGGACGCCCGGCAGGCGTTCCTCGTCAGCAAGAACCCGGCTAGGCATGCCTCTCCTCGATGTCTCGGTGTGCTTCCGGCCGTCCGGCGAACGCCTCGGCCAGGTGGTGGGCGAGCGGAGCCTCGGTCAGCTCCTCCAGGGGGACGGGCCGCCCCTCCCCGTCGGCGACCGGCAGGCACCAGTTGGGGTGCAGCCCCGCCGTGCCCGGCAGGTTCTGCGGCCGCCGGTCGCCGGTCAGGTCCGGCAGCCAGACCCCGATCATGCGGGCCGGGGTCCGGCCCAGATAGGTGTGGAGCGCGGCGACCTCGCCCGCCGGGTCCGGCAGCAGGCCGAGCCGCTCCAGCTCGGCCAGCCAGCCGTCCCGTTCGCGCTCCGCCTCCGCCCGCTCCTGCGCCGCCGGGCGGGTCAGCAGGCCCAGGCGGTCGCGCAGTTCGACGTGCTCCCCGCTGAGCCAGGCGGCCGTGCTCGGCAGGTCGTGGGTGGTGAGGGTGGCCAGGCAGTGCTCCCGCCACTTCTCCGGGGCGAGCGGACCGAGCCGGCCCTCCGACCCGCCCTCGTACTCGAAGCGCTGGACGGCCGTCCCGATCACGCCCCGGTCGGCGAGCGCCTCGCGGACGCCCGGCTCGACCGTGCCCAGGTCCTCGCCGATCACCAGCGCCCCGGCCCCGGCCGCCTCCGCCGCGAGCACGGCCAGCATCGCCGCCCCGTCGTAGCGCACGTAGGTGCCCTCGCCCGGCGGGCGGCCCTCGGGCACCCACCAGAGCCGGAAGAGGCCCATCACGTGGTCGACGCGGAGCGCGCCCGCGTGCCGCAGACCGGCCCGCAGCAGCGCGGCGAACGGGCGGTACCCCTCGGCGGCCAGCGCGTCCGGGCGCCACGGCGGCTGGCCCCAGTCCTGCCCGGCCGGGTTGAAGTCGTCCGGCGGGGCGCCCACCGACATGCCCTCGGCGAGGCAGTGCCGCAGGGCCCAGGCGTCCGCCCCCTCCGGGGCCACCCCGACCGCGAGGTCGTGCACCAGGCCGATCCGCATGCCCGCCTCCCGGGCGGCCCGCTGGGCGCCGGCCAGCTGCTCGTCGGTGATCCAGGCGAGCCAGCGGTGGAAGCCGACCGCATCGGCCAGCACCCGCCGGGCGCGGGCGACCTCGGCCGAGCGGGGATCGCGCAGCCCGGCCGGCCAGGACCGCCATGCCGGACCGTGCACCTCGGCCAGCGCGCACCAGGTGGCGAAGTCGGTGAGGTCCCCGCCCTCCCGCTCGGCGTACGCGGCGAACGCGGCCTCGCGCGCCGGGGCGCGGGGCACCTCGTACACCTCGCGCAGCGCGCGCAGCTTCAGCTCCCGCACCTCCTCGCGGCGGATCAGGGAACTCCCGTCCAGCACCGCGGCGTTGAGCGCCGCGGCCCGCTCTGCGAGCTGCCGGACCCGGCTCCGCGGACCGTCGGTGAGCCCCGCGGCCTCCGGCACGTCCTCGACCCGCACGTGCATCGGGTCGGGGAACCTCCGGCTGCTCGGCCGGTACGGCGACGGGTCGGGCAGCGGCCCCGGCTCCATCGCGTGCAGCGGACCCAACTGGACGAAGTCCGCGCCGAGTTCCCGTCCCGCCCAGGAGACGAGCCCGGTCAGGTCGCCGAGGTCGCCCATGCCCCAGGAGCGGCGGGACAGCAGGAAGTAGAGCTGGACGAGGAAGCCCCAGGAGTACGGGGCGGGGCCGGGGCGCTCCGGCGCGACGAGCAGCACCGCCGTGTCGCGCCGGCCGTCCGCCTCCACCGTCAGCGTGTGCCGCCCGGCCGGCAGCGGCCCGTCCGCCGGGTCCCGCACCCGCCCGTCGGCGCACCGCACCCGCGCGCGGGCGCCCCGGGGCAGCCGGGGGAGGGGACCGTGCGGGCCGTCGACGACGACGCACGGCGGCACGAGCCGCCGGGCCCGGGCGGCGCGGTGGGCCGCCAGGGCGGCGCGGGCGGCGGCCGGCGTCGAGCCGTCCACCCCGCACGCCGCGAGGACCGCCACCAGGGTGTCCCGGCCCACCGCGACCTCCCGCCCCCGGTCGGTCCGGTACGAGACCGCCACCCCGTACGCCTCGGCGAGTGCCTTCAGCGGATCGCTCACCGGGCACCCCCCGGGGCGGCGGGGGCGGCCGCCGGCTCCGTCCCGTGACCGTGTCCCGGCGGTGCGAACGGCACCACCGGGGTGCCGAAGAGGCGCTCCAGGACCGCCGCCACGCCGTCCTCCTCGTGGCCGGGCGCGATCTCGTCCGCGACGGCCCGCAGCGCGGGGTGCGCGTTGGCGACGGCCACCCCGTGCCCGGCGAGCGCCAGCAGCGGCACGTCGTTGGGCATGTCGCCGAAGGAGACCGTCTCCGCGCCGGTGCGGCCGAGCAGCTCCAGTGCCCGCGCCACCCCGGTGCCCTTGGTGATCCCCCGGGGCAGCACCTCCACCATCCCCCGCACCGAGTGCACGACGGTCACCTCGTCGCCGCAGAGCCGCAGGGCGGCCTCCGCGAGCGCGTCGTCCCCGACCGTGCGGTGGTGCAGCACCAGCTTGTCGATCGGCGCGTCCCACAGCAGGGAGCGGTCGGCGGTCACGTCCCAGCCGTGCCGCACCCGCTCGCCGAAGCCGGGCGTGACCTTGAACCGGCTCTCCGGCGGAGAGGTCACCACCCCCAGCTCCAGCGGGCCGAGGAGCTCCTCCACCCGCGCCACCACCGAGCGGGCCAGCTCCGTGTCGAGCCGCTCCGCCGACAGCAGCCGGTCCGTGCCCGCGTCGTACAGCTGCGCGCCCTGCCCGCACACCGCCAGGCCGGTGTAGCCCAGGGAGTCCAGGAGCCGGCGGCACGCCGCCGCCGGACGACCCGTCACCACCAGGTGCACGGCCCCCGACGCGGCCACCAGCTCCAGCGCCCGCCGGGTCCGCCCGGACACCGTCAGGTCGGACCGCAGCAGGGTGCCGTCGAGGTCGGTCGCGACCACCCGGTACGGCGGCGCCTCCGGCACCGGCACGTGGTCCCAGGCGGTCCTCCCGTCGTCGAGGGTGAGCCGCAGCACCAGGCCGCCGCGCGGCCCGCCGGCCGGAACCGCGCCGCGGAAGACGCCGTCGGCGTCCCGGCGCAGCGCCACCAGCCGGGTGCTCCCGGCCGCGGGCACCGGCTCGTCGGAACGGGCGGCCTCCTCGGCCGACTCCAGCGGCGCGTCACCGGCGTCCGCCGGGCCCGGGGCCGCGCCGTCCACGACCGCGTCCACCGCGATCAGCCCCGGATGGCGGTACTCCACCGCGCGCGGGGCGTCCGGCGCGGCCGGCGCGATCCGGCACCGGTGCCGCACCGGCGCCATGAGGTCGTCCCGCCCCGCGGCACGGGCCAGGGCGGCGCAGCGCTCGAAGTCCGCCCGCCCGTACGCGGCGGCGAACAGCGCCTCGTACGCCGCCCCGTCGAGCGGCGCGCACCGGCCGTAGGCGTCGGCGTCGCCCCGCTCCAGGGCGTGCCGGAGGACCGTCTCGCGGTGCTCGGCGACCTCCGCGTCGTCCAGCAGCCCGAACCAGCCGTACCGCGCGGCGTCCCGGGCGGGCAGCCGGCGCGGGACGCCGTCGAGCAGCTCCCGGAAGGCGCCGAGCCGGCGGCGGGCGCTCTCCCCCCAGGTGAAGCCGCGGGCGGTGCGGACCGCGTTCCGCGACAGGCGGGCGTACTCCTCCGGGGCCTCGCGGAACATCCGCTCCGCCTCCCGTATCCGGCCGGCCAGCAGCCCCGCCAGCTCCCGGTCGTCGTCGCGGAAGGAGCCGCGCACCGCGAAGCCGGTCGCGTCCGGGTGGGCGTGCGGCAGCGCGTGCCCGAAGTGGGCGGTCGTCCGCTGCGCGGTCCCGATCGGCACCGCGCCGCAGGCCATCGCCTCCGCCTGGGCGATCAGGAAGCCGTCCAGCTCGAACTTGGAGGGGCACACGGTGAAGTCCGCGCACGCCGCCTCGGCGAACAGGACGTCCTCGCCGGCCAGCGTCCAGTCCAGCCGCACCCGGTCCGGGTGGGCGTCCGCGATCCGCTGGAAGTACGCGTTGGCGGGCGCCGACGCTGCCGCGCCGCCCGCGCCCGTCGCGCAGCGCAGCACGAAGGACGCCTCGACGCCCTCCGCCAGCACCTCCTCGATCGCCCGGAAGAGCTCCAGCTGGCCCTTGTGGTGCACCGCGTACCGGGCCGAGTGGAAGAAGACGGGGCGCGCCGGGTCGAGGCCCATGCCGCGCAGCACCGCCGCCCGGTCGACCGCCGCCGGGTCGCGCGCCAGCCACGACTCGGAGACCCCGCAGCCGCCGTCGAAGAGCTTGCCCGCGTGCCGCCGCAGCAGCCGGGCGACCGGCAGGCCGCTCACGTACCGCTCCATCGGGGTGCCCTCGAAGGTGCTGTGGTGGTCGCGCTGGCCGGGCGAGACGAAGTCCACCAGGTCGGCGTGGGCGAGGAGCTGCGGGAAGAGCGACACGTGGTCGGGCCCGAACTCGGTGTGCAGCCGGGTCGCGGCGAGCGCCCGGACCATCGCCCCGGTGGGGGAGTCCTCCGGCGGGGCCGGCTCCTCCCAGGCGTCCAGGGCGACGGGCTCGCCGCCGCCGGCGCCGATCCGGAGCGGGTCGACGCCGAAGAGCCGCAGCAGCGCCTCGGTCTGCGGCCGGTAGACCTTGTGGGTGACGGGGGCGTTGGCCGCGACCGTGCTGACGCACCTCCAGCGCGGGTCGTCCTTCAGGACCAGCGGCACCAGGTGGTGGTACGAGGGCTCGAAGCCGTGCACGACCGCCGGCTCGGCCCCCTCCCCGTGCCCGGCGCCCAGCCGGTCGCGCAGGAAGCGCAGCCCGGCGACCTGGAAGACCAGCGGCTTGAAGAAGGAGAGGTCCCGGCCCTCGGAGTCCGGCGGCGGGTACAGCCGGTCCGGCAGCAGGTCGAGGTGGGCGTCGGAGAGGAGATGGACGTCCACGCCGTCCAGGCGCAGCCGGTACGCCCGGGTGGTCAGCGTCAGCGCCTGCTCGGCGGGCCGGCCCGGCCAGGTCTTCGGGTCGAGGACCAGCGGCACCGTGTGCTCGACGCGGTAGTCCAGCTCCTCGACCGGGTGGGCGGCGCGCAGCCGCTCCAGGTGCCCGTGCGCGGGGGTCACGACCGACACCCGGTGGCCCAGCGCCGCGTACTCCCGGGACAGGTTCCACACCAGCGGCGACAGCCCGCCGCGCATCAGCCGGGGGTCGAAGCCCCCGCACTCGTAGGCGAAGTTGACGATGTGCATGGGGCTCCTCAGCATGCCGCGGACGGCATCGGTTCGACGTGCTGGACGAAGCCGTCCTCCAGGACGACGGCGGAGTCGATGTCGGCTCCGTCGGGCACCACGGCACCGGGCAGCACCACGCTGCGCCGCACCCGGGCGTCCGCCCCGATCCGGGCCCCGGGGAAGACCACGCTCTCCTCGACCAGGCCCCGGTTGGCCAGGCCCCTCGGCACCATCGAGCGGTACACGCCGGGCGCCCGGTCGACCAGGCCGCGGGACACGCCGGGCGCGAGGGTGCGCGGCAGCGCGGTCACCGGGAGCGTCGCGTCCGGGCGGGTCATCGCGAGGTGGGCGCGGTGGTAGCGCTCCACCGTGCCGATGTCCTCCCAGTGCCCCTCGACCCGGTGGCCGAGGATCCGCTCCCCGCCGGCGAGCATGGCGGGGATGACGTCCCGGCTGATGTCGTGCTGCCAGTCCGTGCCGTCCAGGGCGTCCAGGTAGCGCCGCAGCACGGCCGCGTCGAAGACGCAGAAGGCCGCGAACACCAGGTCGGACGTGGGGTGTTCGGGCTTCTCGACGAAGGAGGTCAGCCGCTCCTCGCGGTCGAGGCCGACCATCCCGAAGAGGTGGACGTACCGCGGGTCGATCCGCTGGTAGGCGACGGTCAGCGCGGCCCGCCGCTCGATGTGGCGCCGGATCAGGGGCCGGTAGTCGAAGCGGTACACGTGGTCGGAGTGGAGCACCAGCACGTGCGCGGTGCGCGGGCCGAAGACGTGGTCGGCCTTGCGGATCAGGGCGTCGGCCGTGCCGCGCTCCAGCGGCCAGGTCCGCTCGGGAAGCTCCCCGGGCAGGCCGGCGCCGGCCGCGCGGTAGGCGGCGTCGTACGGGCCGAAGTGGACGCGGAAGCCGGGCGCGACGCCGTTCCAGACCGTGTGCAGGTCGTCCATGAGGAGCCGCTCCTCGTACTGCGAGAGCAGCAGCACCTCGGCCAGGCCGGAGTCGCGGGCGTTGGCCAGGCTGAAGTCGACGAGCCGGCAGGCGCCGCCGTACGGCACCAGGGGCTTCAGCCGGCCGGCGCCGAGCCGGCCCATCCGCTCGCCGCGCCCGCCGGCCAGCAGCACGGCCCGGACCGCGGCGGCGGAGTCGCGCGCGGAGGTGGGGTGGTCAGCCATGTCGTACCTCGTCCCAGGCGGTCCGCCCGTTCGACAGCGTCAGGAGGAGCCGGGCGGCGGGGTCCCCCGCCGGCCCGGCGCCGGTGAACTCGCCGGGGCCGGTCCGGGTCCACTCGGTGACCCGTGCTTCCCCGCGGCCCCCCTCGTCCCGGGGGCCCGGGACGACCAGCTCGACCCGCTCGGCGTGCCCCAGGCGGTAGACCAGGCCCGCGCCGCCCGGCCGGCAGCGCCCGCGCAGCGGCGCGGTCCGCTCCGCCGGCACCGCGCCGGGGGCGCGGGCCAGGACCTCCTCGCAGGCCGCGAAGTCGGCCCGCGCCCAGGCGGCGTCGAAGAACCGCAGCGCCAGGGGGCCGGTGAGCGGGCCGAGCCGTTCGGCGGCGTCGAGGTCCCCGGCGTCGACGGCCGCCGCCAGCACCTCGTCCGGCCGCTCCTTCCACACGGCGTCCGGCAGCAGCCCGAACCAGCCGTGCCGCAGCGCCGCCTCGACGGCCGGCTCGGCGGGGGTCCCGTCCCACAGCTCCCGGAAGACCTCCAGGTGCAGCTCGGCGACGCGGTCCCAGGTGAAGGCGCGGGCCACCGCGCGGGCCCGGGCGGACAGCTCCCGGTACTCCCCGGGGCGCTCCCGGTACAGGAGGGCGGCCTGCCGCAGCCGGTCGGCGAGGGCGTCGACGAGCAGGGCGTCGTCCTCGGCGAAGGAGCGGTTGACGGCGAAGCCGGTCCGCCCGTCGCCCTCGTCCGCGTGCCCGAAGTGCGCCATGCCCCACTGGGCGGTGGCGATGGGCACCGCCCCGCAGGCCATCGCCTCGCCCTGCGCGATGAGGAAGGTGTCCATCTCGAACTTGGACGGGAAGACGCAGAAGTCGGCGGCGGAGGCGAGCGCGAAGACCCGTTCCTCGCCGACCCGCTCCCACTCCAGGTGGATCCGGCCCCGGTGCCGGGCGACGACGTCGTGGACGTACGGGTCGTCGATGCCGGTGCCGGAGATGCAGCGCAGCACGAAGTTGGCGGCCAGTCCCTCGGAGAGCACCCGGTCGACCGCGCGGAAGAGCTCGACCTGGCCCTTGTGGTGCACGGCGTAGCGGGCGTTGTGGAAGAAGGTGGGCAGCGCCGGGTCCAGGCCGAGGCCGGAGAGCACCGCCGCCCGGTCCACCGCGTCCGGGTCGCCCGCCAGCCAGGCGTCGGAGACGGCGCAGCCGCCGACGAACTGCTTGTGGGCGTTGCGCCGGACCGTCTCCGCGACCGGCAGCGCGGCGAACAGCTCCTCGAAGGGCGTGTCCCGGAAGCCGTTGGAGAAGTCCCGCTGCCCCTCGCAGAGGAAGTCGATCCGGTCGGAGTGGTCCGCGACCAGGCCGTAGACGGTGAGGTGGTCCTCCGGGTACTCGTAGTGCAGGTGCGTCCGGGTCTGGTACTGGCGCTGGGCCTCGCGCACCCCGGCCGGCGGGGCGGGTGGCTCCGCGGGCGGCGGCGGGGCGCCGAGCAGGGCGAGCAGCCTGCGGACCTCGGGGCCGTACACCTTCTTGGTGATCGGCATGTTGCTCTGCACGGTCGTCACCACGCTCTTCAGCGGGTCGCCGGCGAGCGCGGCGGGCAGCAGGTAGTGGTAGTACGGCTCGTGGGCGTGGACGACCGCCCGCTCGCCGCCGAACCAGCCGCGCAGGAAGCGGACGCTCTCCACCTGGAAGACCAGCGGCTTGAAGAAGGTGAGGTCGCTGCCCTTGGCCGCGTACGGCGGGTAGAAGGTGTCGGGGAGCCGGTCCAGGTAGTCGTTGGACAGGAAGTAGAGGTCGACGCCCTCCAGCCGGATCCGGTGCGCCGTGGTGCGCAGTTCCACCGGCACCTCGGCGGGGAAGCCGCGCCACACCTCGGGGTCCAGCACCAGGGGGAGGGTGTGGACGTCCTCGTAGGGCAGGTCCTCCACGGCGTGCCGGCGGCGCAGGTCGTCGAGGCGGCCGTGCGCCGGGGTCACGATGGAGACCCGGTGGCCCTTGCGGGCGAAGGCGCGCGAGATGTTCCAGAGGTAGACCGAGGTGCCGCCCTGGAGGAAGGTGTGGTCGAATCCGCAGCATTCGAAGTACGTCTCGATGATGTGCAGGGGGCCGTCGGAGGCGTCACTCACGTCAGTTCCTCGCGGTGAGAGTGCGGGTGCGGTGGGCGGGCCGGCCGGGGGCCGGCGCGTGGCGCAGGTCGATGGCCGCGTGATAGGGCCGGGCGTGCGCGAAGTTGTAGTCGAGCTCGTGCAGCAGGCGGCGCAGGTGGAGCAGCCGGCGCAGCTCCCCGCCGCCGTGCTCCGCCGTCCCCGCGGGGCCGAGCAGCAGCCGGGCGACCTCCCGCCGCCACGCGTCGGCCGTCGCGAAGACGAGGCGCAGCGGGGCCCGTTCGGCCGGGGACAGCCCGGCGCCGCCGTCGAGCGAGGCGAGCATGGTCCGGGTGGGGTCCAGGCCGAGGAGCCGGGCGGCGTGGTCGGCGGCCTCGTCGGCGGAGAAGTACTCCAGGGCGCGGCCCAGCGCCACCAGGTCCTCCAGCGGCGACTGCTCCTCCCAGCCCGCCTCGCCCGGTCCGGTGGCGGGGGTGGAGACGTCGATGACCCGCGGCGGATCGGTCAGCAGGTGCGACAGGTGCAGGTCGCCGTGGCAGGGCCCGGCGGGGTGCGGTGCGGGGGAGGCAGCGAACGCGGTCCGCAGCAGCGCGGCCTCCTCGCCGAGCGCCCGGAAGGCGCCGTCGAGGGCCGCGGCGGGCAGCACCGCCTCGTCCCGGCCGCGGGCGGCGAGGGAGGCGATCCGGGCCTCGGCGGCGTCGAGCGCCCGCTCCACCGGGTACGCGGCGGGCGGAGCGCCCCCGCCGAGCCGGGCCCGCAGCTCCGCGTGGAAGGAGCCGAGGAACTCCCGGGCGGCGGTGAGCGTGCCGGCGAGCGGCGCGAGGTGCGCGCGCACCAGCGCGTCGGGGGCGCCCGGTCCGGCGGCGGCGAGCCGCGGCCACAGGGCGCGCAGGTTCGCGCGGAGCGGGACGTCCATGCCCGAGCCGGGGGCGTACGCGTACACCACCCCGAGCGGCAGCGCCGGCCCGCCGCCGGGCGGGACGTAGGAGTAGTCGCCGAACCAGCGGGGCGTGTGGCCGCTGCCGTCCATCAGCCGCAGCAGCTCCGGCTCCCGCACCTCCGGGCCGAGGGTCCGGTACGTCTTGTGCAGGTGGGGCCGGTCGTCGAGGTCGAGCAGGGAGAGCGAGTTCGAGGACCATCCGCGGTCGAAGGGGCGGACCCGGACCGTGCGGGGGGCGGGGCCCGACCCCCGGAAGGCGACGTGTCCGCCGCGGGCGGTGGGGATCCGGGCGCCCGCAGCGGCCAGCCGGACGCACGCCCGGTCGAACTCCTCGGTGCCCGGCGCCTCGGAGGCGCGGCCCGCGGCGTCCGTGCGGACGGGGACGAGGAACCGCCGGCCGTGCGCCGGTCCGCCGACGGCGGCGGTCACGACGAGCCGGAGCCCGTCGCCGAGGTCGGCCTCGTCGGCCACCTCGTGGCGGTCGGCCCGGCGGCCGTCCTCCGGCAGCCAGGCGGCGGCGCGCAGCAGTTCGCGGATCTGGGTGGCGCTGGTCACGCGGTTCGTCAACTCCCGGTCATCTCGTAGCGGGCCAGGCCGCGGCGCCACAGCGCCAGGGCGGCGAGGAGGGAAAGGCCGGTCACCACCGGCAGCCACCGGAGGAGTCCGGTGTCGCCGTGCAGCAGGTAGACGGCGGGGGCGTACGACGTGAAGGCGAAGGGCAGCACCCAGGTCAGGAGGGCGCGCAGGGAGGCGTGGTAGAGGTCCAGGGGGTAGCCCGCGAAATCGGAGACCTGGGTGACGGTCTGGAGCGCCGGCATGCTCGTCACCGTCCAGAAGGACAGCGAGGCGAAGAACAGCTTCACGGAGGCGTGGATCAGCGCCCCGGCCAGCACCAGCAGCGGGGCCAGGGCCCACTGGACTGCGGTGGGGTCGAGCCCGAGTTCGGACCCGCTCCACAGCACCAGGAAGAGGCCGACGGCGAGTTCGCCGATGCCGTCGGGGTGGAAGAAGCGCTCCGACAGGAGGGCGAAGAGCGGGTCCACCGGGCGGATGAGGTAGCGGTAGAACTCGCCGCGCTGGATCAGCTTGCGGCTCAGCTCCCACAGCTGGTCGGTGAAGAGGTGGTCGAGTCCGCGCGACAGCAGCGCGCAGCCGAGGAGGAAGAGCACCTGGTGGTAGGACCAGCCGGCGACGGCCGGGACGTGGCTGAAGACCACGCCGACCGCGACCGTCTGGAGCCCGACCCGGATCAGGAACGCCCCGGAACCGAGCAGGAAGTCGAGCCGGTAGGCGGCGAGCCGGTGCAGCCCGACCCCGCCGAGGAAGAGCGCCAGCCGCAGCCGGTCGCCGAGCGTGCGGCTCATCCGCCGAGCACCTCCAGCCGGGAGACGGCCGCCCGCCAGAGCACGGCGCACAGCAGGACGAGCCCGGCGGCCCAGGCCAGCTGGTGGCCGAGGACGGCGGCGGCGCCCGCGGCGCCCTCGTACCGGCCGAGGAGCAGGGTGAGCGGACCGTCGGCCATGGCCCGGAAGGGCAGTGCCATCGCGAGGGCGTGCAGCGGCCCGGGGAGCAGGGCCAGCGGCACCATCTGTCCGGCGAAGAAGGCGACGACGCCCTGCTTGGCCATCCGCACGCCCCAGGTGTTGGTGGTGACGAAGCCGGCCATGCCGGTCAGCAGGTTCACGCAGAAGGCGATGAGCACCGAGAGCACGGCGGACGGGAGGAACAGCAGGGCGTCCGCCGGGGCCGGCGCGGTCAGCGGGACGAGGGCGGCGAAGAGGACCAGGAGCGGCGCCCCGACCAGGACGGCGTTGGCGGCGATCACCGGCAGGCAGGCGGCGAACCGGACCAGCGGGTAGGAGACCGGGCGGACCAGGGTCACCGCGATGTCGCCCCGGTAGACCTCGGCGGCGACCTCGTCGTCCACCCGGTTGGCGTGCACCACCGCCAGCACCTGTGCCACCACGAGGTAGGTGGTGACGCTCGCCGGGGTGAAGCCGCCGGGGCCGGGGCCCGGGGAGTCCGCGTACACCGCCCGCCACAGGAAGACGGTGACGGCCGCGCCGGCCGCCGCGGTGATCCCGGTGACGAGGAAGGTCGAGCGGTACTGGAGCAGGGACTGCAGCCCGCTCGTGGCGAAGGGCAGGTAGCTGCCGGGACGGAGGGCCGGTCTCATCGGCCGCCGCCGTCCCGCGCGGCGGGCACGCCACCCCGGTAGATCTGCCGGAGCACCGTCTCCAGGTCCGGCTCGGGGGCGTAGCAGTCGGCCAGTTCGAACCGCTCCAGGAGGAAGCCGAGGACCTGCCGCGAGGTGAAGGCGTCGGCCGGGTAGTCGACCCGGATCCGGCCCTCCGGGGTGACGGCGGCGGTGGCGCCGGGCAGCCCGGCCTCGATGCCGTCGACGGCGGCCCGCGGGCCGGGGCCGCCCCGGTGGTCGAAGACGACGGAGCGGCGGTCGGCCCGGCGCAGCAGCTCGTGGAGGGTGCCCTCGTGCACGACCCGGCCGCCGTCGACGACGAGCGCGTCGTCGCAGATGGCGGCGATGTCGGACAGGTCGTGGCTGGTGAGCAGCACGGTGGTGCCGCGTTCGGCGTTGGCCCGGTTCACCAGCTCCCGGACCGCTTCCTTGAGGACCATGTCGAGGCCGATGGTCGGTTCGTCCCAGAAGACGACCGCCGGGTCGTGCAGCAGGCTCGCGGCGATCTCGGCGCGCATCCGCTGGCCGAGGCTCAGCTGGCGTACGGGCGTGGTGCCGAGGGCGTCGATGTCGAGCAGCTCGCGGTAGAGCGCGAGGTTCCGCTCGTACACCGCGTCGGGTATCCCGTAGATCCGGCGCAGGATCTGGAAGGAGTCGGGCACCGACAGGTCCCACCACAGCTGGCTGCGCTGTCCGAAGACGACGCCGATCGCGCGGGCGTTCTCGCGCCGGCGCCGGTAGGGCTCGACGCCGTTCACCAGGCAGCGGCCCGAGGTGGGCGTCATGATGCCGGTGAGCATCTTGATGGTGGTGGACTTGCCGGCGCCGTTGGCGCCGATGTACGCGGTCTTCGAACCGGCGCGCAGCGCGAAGGAGATGCCGTCGACGGCGCGCACGGTGCGGTGCTCGCGGCTGAGCAGGGTGGAGAGGCTGCCGCGCAGCCCGGGCCGCCGTTCGGCGATCCGGAAGTCCTTGGTGAGTCCTTCGGCGACGATCACGCGGTCACCCGCCCGATGGCCTCGCCGAGGATGCGAACCCCCTCGTCGAGCAGCTGCTCGTCCAGGGTGAAGGGCGGCGCGAGCCGGATGACGTGCCCGCCGACCGCGGTGCGCAGCCCCAGGTCGAGGGCGGTGGTGTAGACGGCGCGCGCGATCTCGGGGGCGGGGGCGCGGCTCGCCCGGTCGCGGACGAACTCCAGTCCGTGCAGCAGGCCGAGGCCCCGGACGTCGCCGAGCACCTCGAAGCGGTCGTGGAGTGCGGCGAGGTGGCCGCCGAGCCGGTCGCCGAGGACCCGCACCCGGTCCAGGAGCCGGTCGCGTGCGACGACCTCCAGGGTGGCGCGGGCGGCGGCGATCCCCAGCGGGTTGCCGGCGTAGGTGGAGGCGTACGCGCCGGGCGGGGCGGCCTCGGGGCGGTGCAGCAGGTCGTGCCGGCCGGCCAGCACGGCGAAGGGGAAGCCGTTGGCCATGCCCTTGGAGAGGGTGACCAGGTCCGGTTCCACGCCGACGAGTTCGGAGGCGAGGAAGGCGCCGGTGCGGCCGCCGCCGGTGGCGACCTCGTCGGCGACGAGCAGCACGCCGTTCTCCCGGCAGGCCGCCGAGATCCGCTCCCAGTAGCCGGGCGGCGGGACGATCACGCCGGCGGCGCCGAGGACCGGTTCGAAGACCAGCGCGGAGACGTTCGACTTGGCGGCGATGTGCCGGGTGACGAGGTCGGCGCAGCGGATGCCGCAGGTGGGGCGCTCCAGCTCCAGGGGGCAGCGGTAGCAGTACGGGGCGTAGCCCAGGACGCTGTTGCCGGCGAAGGACTGGTGGCCGACGTCCCAGTGGACGAGCATCCGGGCGCCCATGGTCTTGCCGTGGAAGCCGTGGCGCAGCGCGCCGATCCGGTTGCGGCCGGGCGGGGCGGTGGACTGCACGACCCGCAGCGCGGCCTCGACCACCTCGGCGCCGGTGGAGAACAGCGCGTAGGTGTCGAGGTGTTCGGGCAGCAGGCGGGCCAACAGCTCGAAGAACTGGGCCCGTTCGGGCGTGGAGCTGTCGTGCACGTTCCACAGCCGCCCGGCCTGCCGGGTGAGGGCCGCCACCACCTCGGGGTGGGAGTGGCCCAGCGACTGGGTGAGCGTGCCCGCGGCGAAGTCCAGGTACTGGTTGCCGTCGAGATCGGTGAGGACGGCGCCGCGGCCCTCGGCGAAGACCCGCCGGGCGAGGGCGGCCTCCTCCGATTGGCCGGGGGCCCGATGCCGTGCCTCCCTGGCCAGCGCTTCTCGCTGGTGACCTGCCACCGGAGCTCCCAAGGGTCGAGCGAACTGACGTGGGTTTTCCGCCAGTTGACCGAGCGATTGATCGTTTCGAGGTGCGAGTGAAGCATTTGCGGCCACCTTTCAGCAAGAGATTGCAGAAACTTTCAGACATGCCTTGCAGTCCATGCGGAAGCTCTGCTTGAGTCGCCGGTGCGACCGCCGACACACACCTCGCCCACGAGGAGGGACCGTGCACAGACACCCCAAGGCCGCACCCGACCGAAGGCAGCCGATGTGAAGGCCCTGGTCCTGGCCGGTGGGACCGGCAGCCGACTGCGCCCCTTCACCCACACCGGGACCAAGCAGCTCCTGCCGATCGCCAACAAACCGGTGCTCTTCTACGCCCTGGAGTCCATCGCCGCCGCCGGCGTCCACGACGTCGGACTCGTCGTGGGCCCCTACGCCGACGACATCCGCCGCGCCGTCGGCGACGGACGGGCCTTCGGGCTCGACGTCACCTACGTCCGCCAGGACCGGGCGCTCGGACTGGCCCACGCGGTGGCCCTCGCCCGCGACTTCCTCGCCGACGACGACTTCCTGCTCCACCTCGGCGACAACTACCTCGACGGCGGCGTCACCGGTTTCACCGCCCGCGCCGCCGCCGAACCCGCCGCGGCCAGACTGCTCGTCACCGCCGTGCCCGACCCCAGCGCCTTCGGCGTCGCCGAGGTCGACCCGGCCGGCCGGGTGCTGCGGGTCGAGGAGAAGCCCGACCGCCCGCGCAGCGACCTCGCCCTCATCGGCGTGTACGCCTTCGGGCCCGCCGTCCACGAGGCGGTCGCCGCGATCCGGCCCTCGGCCCGGGGCGAACTGGAACTCACCCACGCCGTCCAGTGGCTCGTCGAGGCCGGACACGACGTCCGCGCCGACACCACCACCTCCGTGTGGCGCGACACCGGCAGCGTCGACGACATGCTGGAGGCCAACCGGCACGTCCTCGACGGCCTGCCCGGCCGGCTCGACGGCAAGGTCGACCCCGACAGCGCCGTCGTGGGCCGCGTCCGCCTCGGCGAGGGCGCCGTCGTCCGGGGCTCCCGCATCACCGGCCCCGTCGTCATCGGCCCCGGCTCCGTCATCAGCGACGCCGTGATCGGCCCCTACACCTCCATCGGCGCCAACTGCCGGGTCCACGACAGCTTCATCGAGGGCTCCGTCCTCCTCGACGGCGCCGACGTCGACCGGGCCGGCCGCATCGAACGCTCCTTCATCGGGCGGGACGCCGTCGTGACGGCCCCCCGCCACCCCCACGCCCACCGCCTCGTGCTGGGCGACCACAGCAAGGTGCACCTCCACCCATGACCCGACGCGTCCTCGTCACCGGCGGAGCCGGCTTCATCGGCTCGGCCCACGTCCTGCGCCTCCTGGGCCCCGACGGGCCCCCCGACGTCTCCGTGACGGTCCTCGACGACCTCACCTACGCGGGCAGCACCGCCCACCTCGCCCCGGTGCTCGACGACCCCCGCCTCCGCTTCGTCCGCGGCGACGTCGCCGACCCCGCCCTCGTCGACGGGCTCGTGCCCGGCCACGACGACCTCGTCCACTTCGCCGCCGAGTCCCACGTCGACCGGTCCATCGCGGACGGTTCGCCCTTCGTCCGCACCAACGTCCTCGGCACCCAGACCCTCCTCGACGCGGCCGTCCGGCACCACGTCCGCACCTTCGTCCAGATCTCCACCGACGAGGTGTACGGCTCGATCGCCACCGGCGCCGCCCGCGAGGACGACGCGCCGCGCCCCAGCTCCCCGTACGCCGCCTCCAAGGCGGCCGCCGACCTGATGGCGCTGGCCTACCACACCACCCACGGCCTTGACGTCCGCGTCACCCGCTGCTCCAACAACTTCGGCCCGCGCCAGCACCCCGAGAAGCTCGTCCCGCGCTTCGTCACCGCCCTGCTGTCCGGGCAGGACGTGCCCCTGTACGGCGACGGCTCGCAGATCCGCGACTGGCTCCACGTGGAGGACCACGTGACCGCCGTGGAACTGGTCCGCACGGGCGGCCGCCCCGGCCGGATCTACAACATCGGCGGCGGCACGGCCCTCACCAACCTGGAGCTGACCCACCGCCTGCTCGACCTCTGCGGCGCCGGACCCGAACGGATCGCCCGGGTCGCCGACCGCAAGGGCCACGACCTGCGCTACGCGGTCGACGACACCCGCATCCGCCGCGAACTGGGCTACCGCCCCCGCGCCGTCTTCGCCGACGCCCTCGCCGACACGGTCCGCTGGTACGCGTCCCGGCACGCCCCCGCGCGCGCCTGACCGCCCCCCCCGCGCCCCTCCTCCCTCCCCGACCGACGCGCTCCGAAGGAGCAGTACATCCGTGACCGGACTCATCCGGCGCTCCGCCACGTCCCTGGCGGCCGCCCTGCTGGCGACCGCCCTCGTCCCGGCCGCCCCGACGGCGGCCCTGGCCACGGAGCGGGCCGCGCCGCCCTCGGACCGGGCGCTCGCCGCCCAGCCGGCCCGCCAGGACCTCACCCGCGAGCAGTTCTACCTGCTGCTGCCCGACCGGTTCGCCAACGGCGACCCCGCCAACGACGAGGGCGGCCTCACCGGCGACCGCCTGGCGACCGGGTACGACCCCACCGACAAGAAGTTCTTCCAGGGCGGCGACCTCAAGGGCCTCACGCAGCGGCTGGACTACATCAAGGGCCTCGGCACCACCGCCCTCTGGATGGCGCCCGTCTTCACCAACATCCCCGTCCAGACCCGCGACGGCGGCAAGGAGTCCTCGGCCGGCTACCACGGCTACTGGATCACCGACTTCACCCGGGTCGACCCGCACTTCGGCACCAACGACGACCTGAAGGAACTCATCGAGGCCGCCCACGCCAAGGGCATGAAGGTCTTCTTCGACGTCATCACCAACCACACCGCCGACACCGTCGACTACGCGGAGAAGGAGTACGGCTACCGCCCCAAGGGCGCCTACCCGTACCTCGACGAGGACGGCCGCCCCTTCGACGACGCCGTCGTGACGCCCGAGGTGGACGCGGACTCCTTCCCGTACACCCCCGTCACCACCGGCACGGCGAAGGTCCCGGCCTGGCTCAACGACCCGACGATGTACCACAACCGGGGCGACTCCACCTTCGTCGGCGAGAGCGGCCTCTACGGTGACTTCTTCGGCCACGACGACCTGTGGACCGAGCGCCCCGAGGTCGTCGAGGGCATGAAGCGGATCTACGAGACCTGGGTCCGCGACTTCGGCGTCGACGGCTTCCGCGTCGACACCGCCAAGAACGTCAACATGGAGTTCTGGACCCAGTGGGCCACCGCCCTGGACGCCTACGCGAAGAAGCAGGGCCGCGAGGACTTCTTCATGTTCGCCGAGGCGTTCTCCGCCGACGCCTCCATCACCGCGCCCTACGTCACCGAGGGCCGGCTCGACGCCACCCTCGACTTCCCCCTCCAGTCCGCGATGCGCAACTACGCCTCGCGCGGCGGTCCCGCCGGTGACCTCTCCCACGTCCTCGGCCAGGACTACCGCTACACCACGGACAAGGCGAACGCCTACGAGCAGGTCACCTTCCTCGGCAGCCACGACATGGGCCGCATCGGCTCCTTCCTCAAGCAGGACAACCCGGCCGCGACCGACGCCGAACTGGTCCGCCGGGCGACCCTCGCCAACGAGCTGATGTTCCTCTCGCGCGGCAACCCCGTCGTCTACGCGGGCGACGAGCAGGGCTTCACCGGCGCCGGCGGCGACTCCGACGCCCGCCAGACCCTCTTCGCCTCCCAGGTGCCCGACTACCTGGACGACGACCAGCTGGGTACCGACCGCACCCACGCCACCGACGCGTACGACACCACGCATCCGCTCTACAAGGCGATCGCGGCCCTGTCGAAGCTCACCCGTGAGCACCCCGCCCTGCGCGACGGCGTCCAGCGGGAGCGCTACGCCGAGGGCTCCGTCTACGCCGCCTCCCGCACCGACGCCCGGCAGCGCGTCGAGTACCTGGTCGCCGCCAACAGCTCCACCGAGCCGAAGACGGTGAGCGTCCCGGTCGACTCCGCCTCCTTCCGCACCCTGTACGGGGGCCGGGGCGCCGTCACGGCGAAGGACGGGAAGGTCACCGTCACCGTCCCCGCCCTCTCCACCCTCGTCCTCCGGGCCCGCACCCCGCTGCCCCGCACCGCCGCCGCGCCCTCCGTGCGCCTCGCCGCGCCCCCGGCCGGCGCCACCGGCACCGTGGAGATCGGCGCCGCCGTCTCCGGCGACCCGCTGAACCGGGTGGTCTTCGCCGCCCAGGTCGGCGACGGCCCCTGGCGGACCCTCGGCAGCGCCGACCACGCCCCCTACAAGGTCACCCACCGCATCCCCGCCGGGGTCCCGGAGGGCACCCCGGTCCGCTACAAGGCCGTCGTCGTCGACCCCCGGGGCCGCACCGCGAGCGCCCTCGCCGCCACCACCGCCGGGGCCACCCCGTCGCCCGCCCGGCCCAAGGCCGAACGGAAGCACGTCGTCGTCCACCACCGGCGCGCCGACGGCGACTACGACGGACTGCTCCTGCGCTCCGGCGGCGTCACCGCGGCGTTCGCCGGACGCGACGCCTACGGAGCCTTCGCCTGGATCGCCCCGCCCGAGGAGGGCGCCCCCCTCTCCTTCACCGTGGAGAAGGACGGCGTCCCCGACGGGCCCGCCCGCGCCCTCGACGCCACGGCCGCCGGAGAGGTGTGGACCCGCGAGGGCAGCGCCCTCGTCGACGCCACCCGCCCCGCCGACGCGCAGGCCCCGCAGGACGCCACGAAGGCCGTCATCCACTACCGCAGGCCCGCCGGCGACTACGAGGGCTGGGGCCTGCACGCCTGGACCGGCGCCGCCCACCCGCCCGAGTGGAACGAACCCATCCGGCCCGTCCGGCAGGACGCCTTCGGCCTCGTCTTCGAGGTCGACCTCTCCCCGGGCGCCGGCTCGCTCAGCTACATCCTCCACAAGAAGGAGGAGAAGGACGTCCCCGGCGACGAGGCCCTCGTCTTCCCCCTCCACGGCAAGGAGGTCTGGCGCCTCGCCGGCGACCCCGCCTACCTCTCGCCCTCCCTCGGCGGGGCCTTCCCGCTCGATCTCGGCCGCCAGGACGCCGTGTGGCTCGACGCCACCACCGTCGTCTGGCGCGGCAGCGGCACCGGCGTCGCCAGCCAGCAGCTCGTGTACGGCCCCGGCGGGATCACCCTCGCCGACGGCGTCCTCTCCGACGAGGGCCGGTGGCTGCGCCTGCTGCCCTCCGCCCTCACCGCCGAACAGCGCGCCGCCCACCCCGCGTACGCCGACTGGCGGGCCTTCACGATCGACCCCCGCGACCTCGACCGAGCCGCCGAGGCCCGCGAGGGACAGCTGATCGCCACCCAGCGCGCCGCCGACGGCGCCCTGCTGGGCGCGACCGGCGTCCAGCAGCCCCCGCACTGACAACTGCTCCTCTGGAAGGGACCCAGACGTGCACCAGACCCCCCTGACGCCCCCCGGCCGGACCGCGCGCCGGGCCGCCCGGCTCGCCGTCGCCACCGCCGTCGTCCTCGTGGCGACCGCCGTCGCCGGGCCCGCCCCGGCGGCGGCCGGGCACCGCCCCCCGCCGCAGCCCCCGTCGGACCGGACGCTCGCCGCCCAGCCCGCCCGCCACGACCTCACCCGCGAGCAGTTCTACTTCGTGCTGCCCGACCGGTTCGCCAACGGCGACACGTCCAACGACCGCGGCGGCCTCACCGGCACCCGTCTGGAGACCGGCTTCGACCCCACCGACAAGGGCTTCTACCAGGGCGGCGACCTCAAGGGCCTCACCCAGCGCCTGGACTACATCAAGGGCCTCGGCACCACCGCCATCTGGATGGCGCCCATCTTCAAGAACAAGCCCGTCCAGGGCGTCGGCAAGGACGCCAGCGCCGGCTACCACGGCTACTGGATCACCGACTTCACCCAGGTCGACCCGCACTTCGGCACCAACGACGACCTCAGGAAGCTCATCAGGGCCGCCCACGCCAAGGGCATGAAGGTCTTCTTCGACGTCATCACCAACCACACCGCCGACGTCGTCCGCTCCGGCGAGAACCGCTACGCCTACCGGAGCAAGGGCGCCCACCCCTACCTCGACACCACCGGCCGCCCCTTCGACGACAGCCGCGTCCCGGCCGCCGTGGACGCCGACGGCCTCCCGTACACCCCCGTCGTCCCCGACACCGAGCGGAACGCCAAGAAGCCCGCCTGGCTCAACAACCCCACGATGTACCACAACCGCGGCGACTCCACCTTCGTCGGCGAGAGCGGCCTCTACGGCGACCACACCGGTCTCGACGACCTGTGGACCGAACGCCCCGAGGTCGTCCGCGGCCTGGCCGAGATCTACCAGACGTGGGTCCGCGACTTCGACATCGACGGCTTCCGCGTCGACACGGTGAAGAACGTCAACATGGAGTTCTGGACGCAGTGGGCCACCGCCCTCGACGCGTACGCGAAGAAGCAGGGCCGCGAGGACTTCCTCATCTTCGGCGAGGTCCTCTCCTCCGACCCGTCCGTCACCGCGCCCTACGTCACCGAGGGCCGGCTCGACGCCACGCTCGACTTCCCCCTCCAGCAGGCCGTCCGGGACGTCGCCTCCCTCGGCCGCCCGGCCTCCGCCCTCGCGGACGTCTTCGCCGAGGACTACCGCTACACCACCGACAAGGCGAACGCCTACGAGCAGGTCACCTTCCTCGGCAACCACGACATGGGCCGCATAGGCGGCTTCCTCAAGCAGGACAACCCGCACGCGACCGACGCCGAACTCGTCCGCCGCGCCGTTCTCGCCAACGAGCTGATGTTCCTCTCCCGGGGCAACCCGGTGGTCTACGCGGGCGACGAGCAGGGCTTCACGGGCGAGGGCGGCGACAAGAACGCCCGCCAGACGCTCTTCGCCTCGAAGGTCGCCGACTACCTCGACGACGACCGGCTGGGCACCGACCGCACCCACGCGGACGACGCCTACGACACCAGGCACCCGCTCTACCGGTCGATCGCGGCCCTGTCCAAGCTGACCCGCGAGCACCCCGCCCTGCGCGACGGCGTCCAGATCCAGCGCCACACCGACACCACCGGCGCGGGCGTCCACGCCACCTCCCGGATCGACCCGCGCCGCCGCGCCGAGTACCTCGTCGCGGTCAACAACGCCACCACCCCGAAGACCGTCACCCTCACCACCGGCACCTCCCGCGCCCGCTTCGCCCCGCTCCACGGCGACGCCCGCCCGGTCCGCAGCGGCGCCGACCGCCGGATCACGCTCACCGTCCCGGCGCTCTCCTCGGTCGTCCTCAAGGCCGACCGCCCCCTCGACACCCCGCGCGCCGCGCCCTCCGTGCGCCTCGCCGCGCCCCCGGCCGGCGCCACCGGCACCGTCGAGGTCACCGCCACCCCCGGGGCGGGCGAACTGAACCGGGTGGTCTTCGCGGCCCAGGTCGGCGACGGCCGCTGGCAGACCCTCGGCAGCGCCGACCACGCCCCCTACAAGGTCACCCACCGCATCCCCGCCGGGGTCCCGGAAGGCACCCCGGTCCGCTACAAGGCCGTCGTCGTCGACCCCCGGGGCCGCACCGCGAGCGCCCTCGCCGCCACCAGCACCGGCGAGCCGCCCGCTCCCGCCCGGCCCAGCGCCTTCGAACGCCCCTACGCGATCGTCCACTACCGGCGCGCGGACGGGGCCTACGACGGCTGGACGCTCAAGGCCGAGGGCAAGGGGGCCGCGTTCACCGGCCGCGACGCCTACGGCGCCTTCGCCTGGGTCCCGGTCGCCCCCGGCACCACCTCCGTGGCCTACACCGTCACCAAGGACGGCACCCCCGACGGACCGGCCCGCACGATCGAGCTGAACCGCACCGGAGAGGTCTGGATCGACCAGGGGAAGGACGGCCAGGCCGAGACCGTCCCCGACGGCGTCTACCCGCCGCAGGACGAGCGCACGGCCGTCATCCACTACTACCGGCCCGACGGCGACTACACCGGCTGGGGCCTGCACACCTGGACCGGCGCCGCCCGGCCCACCGACTGGTCCAAGCCCCTCGCCCCCGTCCGCACCGACGCCTACGGAGCCGTCTACGAGGTCCCGCTCGCCGACGGCGCCACCTCGCTCAGCTACATCGTCCACCGCGGCGACGAGAAGGACCTCCCCTCCGACCGCTCCCTGGACTTCGGCACCTACGGCAAGGAGGCGTGGCTCGTCGGCGGCGCCACCGACCCCGTCCTGCCGAGCATCCGCACCACCCCCGACCTCGACCTCTCCCGCTCCGAGGCGCGCCTGCTCGACGCCGCCACCGTCGTCTGGGACGTCAAGCCCACCGACTCCACCAGCCAGCAGCTCGTGTACGGCCCCGAGGGCGGCATCGCCGTGGAGGACGGAGCCCTCACCGACGAGGGCCGGTGGCTGCGCCTGCTCCCCTCCGCCCTCACCGCCGAACAGCGCGCCGCCCACCCGGAGCTGATCGGACGCCAGGTCTTCACCGTCGACCCCCGCGACCGCGACCGCGTCGCGGAGGCCCTCGGCGGCCAGCTGATCGCCACCCAGCGCAACACGGCCGGCGCGCTCCTGACCGCCACCGGAGCGGCCGGCACCCCGGCCGGCTGACCCGGCGAACCCCGGAACACGGCGGCGGCCCCCCCCCCCCCCCACCCCTGACGGCCGCGCCGACGACGCCGACCACCCCCACCCCGACCCACCACACCCCGGCGACCCCCCCCGCCC
>NZ_JBHYPS010000022.1:0-31942 GCF_042746075.1 Streptomyces sp. NPDC058758
TCGCTACGACAAGACCGCCACCATCTACCTCGCCGGACTCCACATCGCCGCCATCTTCATCTGGTCGGCGAGATGATCCGAAAGAAACTTCCTAGTCGGCGGCCGGGGGGTCAGCTGCCGGCGCCGGCCTTCATCAGCGCCTCCATGTCCATGACCTGGTCGGCCGGCGGGGCGGTGGCGTCGACCGGCTTGTTGAAGTCGCTGAGCTCGACGGTGCCCGGCTCGTCGCCACCGGTGGTGACGACGCGGAGGATGTACGGCTTGGCGGAGTCCTTGGCCACGTAGAAGGTCGGGGTCTCGCCGTTCTTCTCCGGCTTGCCCTTGAGGACGGCGGCCGGAGTGCCGTCGACGTCGGCGTCGGCCTCACGGGTCAGCCCCTTGCGCGGGGTGTCCTCGTCCATGTCCTTGGTGATGCTCTTGAGGTCGCAGAAGGCGGCGGGCCCCTCCTCGCCGGCCGGCGCCTTCATCCAGCGGCCCTTGAGCAGGGTGGAGATGGCGCCGGTCTCCTCGGCGGAGGAGTCCTCCCCGCCCATGGTGCTCTTCCAGAAGGCGTCGTCGCCCTTCATGTAGGCGGTGCCGCCGGTGCCGATGATCTCGGCCTTGCCGCCCTTGGGGTTCTCCATGGAACCCTTGCAGTTGTTCTTGTCGTCGACCGCCATGTCGATGGTCACCGTTTCGCCGTCCTCGGCGAAGCCGCCCTTCACGCGGAGGGCGGTGACGTTCTTGGTGGCCTCGACGGCCTTGTCGGCGATCGCGTCGGCGGAGAGGCCCGCGAAGGGGTCGGCGGGCTTGTCGTCGCCCTTGCCGCAGCCGGTGGCACCGGCGACGACGGTCAGACAGATCGCCGCGGTGGCCCAGAGCTTCCGGTTGGCCCTCATGCGCGTACTCCTCAAGCGTGCGTGACGCCTTCGACGTGTTCGAAAGCGAATATTCACAGGTTTTCTTCACGGCGACCTTATGCGGCGCCACGGGGAGAGTGACCAGCCGGGGCCGGGAAAGGATGTACGACCGGGAACGTGACGCCCGTCACTCCCCGTTCATTCGACGACCTGGCGGCCCTCCGGACGGGCGCTGCACGCGGCGCGGAAGGAGCAGGTCTCGCAGTGCCGGCCGGCGGTCGGGGCGAAGCGCTCGTCGAGGACCCGGCCGGCGGCGGTGGCGAGCAGCTCGCCGACCCACTCCCCCTCCGGCGGCTGCTGCGCCTGCACCTTGGGCAGGGCGTCGCCGCCCTCCTTCTTGGGCGCGGCCTGGCGCAGCTGGACGAGTTCGGCGCCGCCGGGTTCGGGCCGGCGGCCGCCGAAGACCTCGTCCAGGGCGCCCTCGCGGACGGCGAGCTGGTAGACGGCGAGCTGCGGGTGGCGGGCGACCTCGGGTCCGGTGGGGGCGGCCTTGCCGGTCTTGAAGTCGACGACGTAGGCGCGGCCCTCCGCGTCGGCCTCCACGCGGTCCATGGAGCCGCGGATGCGGACCTGGTACTCCCCCGCGTCCAGGGTGACGTCGAAGCCGTGCTCGGAGGCGACGGGGGTGCGGCCGCCGCGGTCCATGACGTGCCAGTGCAGGAACCGTTCCAGGGCCACGCGCGCGTGGGCCTTCTCCTGCGCGGACTTCCAGGGGGCGTCGAAGGCGAGCGCGTCCCAGACGGTGTCGAGGCG
Source organism: Streptomyces sp. NPDC058758 (assembly GCF_042746075.1). Taxonomy (NCBI): domain Bacteria; kingdom Bacillati; phylum Actinomycetota; class Actinomycetes; order Kitasatosporales; family Streptomycetaceae; genus Streptomyces; species Streptomyces sp. NPDC058758. The sequence continues at coordinate 1,653 of NZ_JBHYPS010000022.1, forward strand.
GGCCATGAGGACGTCCAGGTCGGCGGGGGTGCGGCCGGAGGCGACCTCGTCGGCGAGGACGTGGACGACGTTGCCGAAGCCCTGGGCGGCGGAGGCGGGCTCGGCGGCCTTGACCTCGCGGCCCAGGAACCACTGGAGGGAGCAGGTGGCGGCGAGGTTCTCCAGGGCGCTCGGGGAGAGCGCGACGGGCCGCTCGCGGTCGCGCAGCGGCACCTCGCCGCGGGTGGGCTCGTGGAGGCCCCACCAGCGGTCGGGGTGGGCGGCCGGGACCATCGGCTGGCCGTCCTCGTCGGCGAGGGCGGCCAGGGCGGCGAGGCGGCGGGCGGCGGCGTCGCGGAGCGCGGGCGAGGCGTCCGGGTCGACGGTGGTGGCCCGGAGTTCGGCGACGAGCGCGGAGACGGCGAGCGGGCGGCGGGGCCGGCCGGGCACCTCCCGGGGCTCCGTGCCGAGCTCGGTGAGGAAGCGGGAGGGCTGGTCGCCGTCCTCGGCGGGGGCCTTCACGGCGGTGACGACGAGCCGTTCCCGGGCGCGGGTGGCGGCCACGTAGAAGAGGCGGCGCTCCTCGGCGAGGAGGGCGCCGGGGGTGAGCGGTTCGGCGAGTCCGTCGCGGCCGATGCGGTCGGCTTCGAGGAGGGAGCCGCGGCGGCGGAGGTCCGGCCAGAGGCCCTCCTGGAGGCCGGCGACGACGACGAGGCTCCACTCCAGGCCCTTGGAGCGGTGGGCGGTCATCAGGCGGACGGAGTCGGGGCGGGTGTGACGGCGGGTCAGGGTGTCGGCGGCGATGTCCTGGGCGTCCAGCTCCTCCAGGAAGTTGAGCACGCCGCGGCCGCCGAGCCGCTCCTCGGCGCGGGCGGCGGTCTCGAAGAGGGCGCAGACGGCGTCGAGGTCCCGGTCGGCGTTGCGGCCGGCGGGGCCGCCGCGGAGGGCGGCGCGCTCCAGACGGCCGGGCCAGGGGGTGCCGTTCCAGAGCACCCAGAGGGCCTCCTCGGCGGTGCCGCCGGCGTCGAGGAGGGCACGGGCCTCCCGGAGGAGGCGGCCGAGGCGGAGCGCGCCGCGGGCGTAGGCCGGGTCGTGGGCGGCGAGGCGTTCGGGGTCGGCGAGGGCGCGGGCGAGCAGGACGTCGGAGGGGGGCGGCGGTCCTTCGCCCGCGGCGCGGTGCTCCTCCCTCAGGGCGCGGCCGAGTTTGCGCAGGTCCGCGGGGTCCACGCCGGCCAGGGGCGAGGCCAGGAGTTCGAGCGCGGTTTCCGTGGGGAGCCAGGTGGGGGGTCCGCCCGGTGCGGCCTCGCCCGGTGCGGGCTCGGGGGCCGGCGCGGCGCCGCCGTCGGTGGCGTCCGTCCGTTCCTCCGCCGGGGACTCCGTCCAGGAGGGGCCCCCGGCGGCACGCCCGCCGGCGAGCGGGGTGGCGATCGCCCTCAGGGCCAGCAGCAGGGGGGCCACCGCCGGTTCGTGGCGGAGGGGCGTGTCGGCGGCGTCGGTCTCGACGGGGACGCCGGCCGACGTGAGGGCGCGGCGGAGGGAGGGGAGGGCGGCGGCGGCGCGGGTGAGGACGGCCATGTCGTGCCAGGGGACGCCGTCCTCCAGGTGGGCGCGGCGCAGCAGGTCGGCGATGTTCTCGGCCTCGGCGGAGGCGGTGGGGTAGGTGTACGCCTCGGCCGAGCCGCCGTCCCGGACGGGCACGAGTTCGCGGTGGGCGCGGACGGCGTCGGCCGGCAGCCGGGTCATCGGCATCCGGCGGGTGAGCTGCCGGGTGGCGGCGAGGAGGCCGGCGCCGGCGCGCCGGGAGGTGCCGAGGACGCGGACGGGGGCGCCGCCGAAGGCGGCGGGGAAGTCGAGGATGCCGTTCACGTCGGCGCCGCGGAAGGCGTAGATCGACTGGTCGGGGTCGCCGAAGGCGACGACCGTGGTCCGGCCGCCGCCGGTGAGCGCGGTGAGGAGCCGGACCTGGGCGGGGTCGGTGTCCTGGTACTCGTCGACGTAGACGGCGTCGTACCCGGGGAGGGCGGTCCGCTCGGCGAGGAGCACGGCCCGGTGCACCAGTTCGGTGTAGTCGAGGACGCCCTGGAGGTCGAGGACGTCGAGGTACTCGGCGAGGAAGCCGGCGGCGGCCTTCCAGTCGGGGCGGCCGACGCGTTCGGCGAAGCGGCGCAGCGCGTCGGGGCCGAGGCCGAGCTCGCGGGAGCGGGCGAGGACGGCGCGGACCTCGTCGGCGAAGCCGCGGGTGGTGAGGCAGGCGCGCAGTTCGTCGGGCCAGCGCACGCCGCCGACGCCGGTCCGTTCGAGGTCGATCTGGCCGGCGAGGAGTTCGCGGACGGCGAGGTCCTGCTCGGGACCGGAGAGCAGCCGGAGGGGTTCGGCGAAGAGTTCGGCGTCCTGGTGGGCCCGGATGAGGGCGTAGCAGTACGAGTGGAAGGTGGTGGCCTGGGGCGGGCGGCGGCCGCCGAGCCGGGTGGCCATCCGGTCGCGGAGTTCGACGGCGGCCTTGCGGCTGAAGGTGAGGACGAGGATCCGCTCGGGGTCGGTGCCGCGTTCCACGCGGGCGGCGACGGCCTCCACCAGCGTCGTCGTCTTTCCGGTGCCGGGGCCCGCGAGGACGAGGAGCGGTCCCCGGTCGTGCTCAACCACCGCCCGCTGCGCTGCGTCCAGCTGAGGAGGAGCCACCGGGGCCGGGGCCGTGCGCACCAGCCGGTACGCGCCGGGGGTCCGCTGCCTGCCCGCGCCCGGGTACGGCTGTCCCTGGTGCGGCGGCGTCGGCCGGGTGGTGGAGGAGGAGCTCACGTGGTTGGCCGGTCCTGGTCGAGGGTGTCGTGGTGCCGGTGCCGCGGGCGGCGCGGGTGACGGCGGAGGTGCCGGGCGGGGTACGGGCCGCGGCACGCGCGCGTGCTCGTGTCCCTGCCGCCGTGGCCGCCGTGGGCCCCCCTGCCGTGTCCGCCGCCGTGTGCGGCACGCCCGTCGACGGTACGCGAAACCGGGCGGCGGCGGGCCCCGCTCGCCGGGACCGGCCGGCCGGGCCGGGCGGCGCGGCCGGGGCCGTACCGGCCCTCACGCCGTCCCGTGTGAGATCCCGCACGCCCGGCCGGGGCGGCGGGCCGTGCGGGTCATTCCGGTTCCGTCTGCGCGCGGGCCGTCCCGCCGCCGGTGCCGTCCCAGCGGGCGCGGCGCATGTCGATCCTCGGCACGTGGCCGTCGGCGGCCGGGCCGCGCTCGCGCAGCGGGGTGCCCTCGTCGCGGTAGTGGCCGAGGGCGCGCAGCTCGTGTCCGGGGAGCAGGGTCCCGTCGGCGCGCACGACCCGCCACCACGGGGCGCCGCCGCCGTACAGGGCCATGACGCGGCCGACTTGGCGGGGGCCGCCCTCGCCGAGCCACTCGGCGACGTCGCCGTAGGTCATCACCCGGCCCGGCGGGATGCGGTCGGCGACGTCGAGCACCGCCTCCGCGTACGGGGGCAGCTCGTCCGCCGCCCCGGAGTCTTCGGCTCCGCTCGCTCCGGTCTGTCCCACGGGTCCCTCCAGGCTCATCCGTGTCATCCTGCCTCACCCCACCGACATGGCCCTGATGCCTCCGCCCGGCGGCTCTTCGTGCCACCATCGTCCGGGCGGTGACTGGTGATACGAGAGCAACAGCGGCAGACGCAGACAGAAGCAGCAGAACCAGCAGAAGTACACGCAGAGACGGACATGGTGATGGGTCAGGACACACAGCCTCCCGGTGAGGCTCGGCCCGACATGCCCGAACGGGTCTCCGGCGACGAACCGCTGCTCGCCGCCCGTGTCCACCGGCCCTCCGACCTGATGCGCCTGCTGGCCGGCGTGCTGGCCATCGCCCTCGTCCTCGCCATCGCCGCCTTCGCCCACGGCACCACCTCCGGCCTGGAGCAGGACATCAACAAGGGGGCCGTCGGCGCCTCCGACGTCTTCGTCAAGATCGCCGGGCTGGTCTCGTCGATCGCGATCCTGGTCCTGCCGGTGGCCTTCGCCATCGAGCGGCTGGTGAAGCGGGACGGGCTGCGGATCGCGGACGGCGTGCTCGCGGCGGTGCTCGCGCACGGCGTCACCCTGGCGATCGACCTGTGGGTGGCGAAGGGCGCCCCGGCCACGATCCAGGACGCGCTGACCCAGCCGGCCGGTGGCGGCGGGCTGACCGACCCGGTGCACAACTACCTCGCGCCGGTGATCGCGTACATGACGGCCGTCGGCATGGCCCGCAGGCCGCGCTGGCGGTTCTCGCTCTGGGCGGTGCTGCTGCTCGACGCCTTCACCATGCTGGTGGCCGGCTACACCACCGCCTTCTCGATCATCCTCACGGTGCTCATCGGCTGGACCGTGGCGTACGGCACCCTGTACGCGGTCGGCTCCCCGAACGTCCGGCCGACCGGGCAGACCCTCCTCGCCGGGCTGCGCCGGGTCGGCTTCCGGCCGGTGACGGCGCTGCGCGCGGAGGAGGTGCCGGAGACCGCGGAGAGCGGCGACCGGGGCCGCCGGTACCTCGTGACCCTGGAGGACGGGCCGCCGCTGGACGTCACGGTCGTCGACCGCGAGCAGCAGGCGCACGGCTTCTTCTACCGGCTGTGGCGGCGGATCACCCTGCGGACGGTGACGACCCGGCGTTCGATCGTCTCGCTGCGGCAGGCGCTCGAACAGGAGGCGCTGCTGGCGTACGCGGCGATCGCGGCCGGGGCGAACGCGCCGAAGCTGATCGCCACCTCCGAGCTGGGGCCGGACGCGGTGATGCTCGTCTACGAGCACATCGGCGGCCGGAGCCTGGACTCGCTGGACGACGCCGAGATCACCGACGAGCTGGTGCGCAGCGGCTGGCGGCAGGTGAAGGCGCTGCAGTCGCGCCGGATCGCGCACCGCAGGCTCTCGGGGGACGCGATCCTGGTGGATCGTTCCGGCAGGGTGTTCCTGACGGATCTGCGCGGCGGCGAGATCGCGGCCGGCGACCTGGTGCTGCGGATGGACATCGCACAGTTCCTGACCACCCTGGGCCTGCGGGTCGGGGCGGAGCGGGCGGTGGCGGCGGCCGTGGAGGTGCTGGGTCCGGACGCGGTGGCGGACTGCCTGCCGCTGCTCCAGCCGATCGCGCTGAGCCGGTCGACCCGCGCCACCCTGCGCAGGCTCGCGCGGGAGCGTTCGCAGCGGGAGCGGGAGGCGGTCCTGGCCGCCTCCGAGGAGGCGAAGCGGGAGCGGGAGCGGGCCAAGGCGGCCGCCCACGCGGGACTTCCGGCGCCCGGCACCGACCCCAAGGCGGAGAAGGCCGAGAAGCGGGCGGACAAGAAGGCGGAGAAGCGGGCGCTGGACGAGGCCCTGGACGAGGCGCGCGAGGAGGACCTGCTCGCGCAGATCCGCCGGCAGGTGCTGCTGATCCGGCCGCAGGCGCCGGTGGAGCCGGTCCGCCTGGAGCGCATCAAGCCGCGGACGCTCATCTCCCTGGTGGCGGGCGCGGTCGCCGCGTACTTCCTGCTGTCGCAGATCGCCCGGACGCCGCTGTCCACGGTCGCCGAGGCGGACTGGCGGTGGGTGGCGGCGGCGGTGCTGTTCTCGGCGATCAGCTATCTCGCCGCGGCGATGAGCCTGCTCGGCTTCGTGCCGGAGCGGGTGGGGTTCTGGCGGACGGTGGTCGCGCAGGTCGCCGGCTCGTTCGTGAAGATCGTCGCCCCGGCGGCGGTCGGCGGCGTCGCCCTCAACACCCGCTTCCTCCAGCGCGCGGGCGTGCGGCCGGGGCTCGCGGTGGCGAGCGTCGGCGCCTCGCAGCTCTTCGGGCTCGGGGCGCACATCCTGCTGCTGCTCTCCTTCGGCTATCTGACGGGGACCGAGAAGTCGCAGTCGTTCACGCCGTCGAGGACGGTCATCGCCGGTCTGCTGACGGTGGCGGTGCTGGTCCTGGTGATGACGGCGATCCCCTTCATGCGGAAGTTCGTCTCCACCCGGCTGCGGTCGCTCTTCGCGGGGGTGGTGCCGCGCATGCTGGACGTGCTCCAGCGGCCGATGAAGCTGGTCACGGGCATCGGCGGGATGCTGCTGCTGACGGGTGCGTTCGTCCTCTGCCTGGACGCCTCGATCCGCGCCTTCGCGCACGGGAACGCGTCGGTCAGCTACGCGAGCGTGGCCGTGGTCTTCCTCGCGGGCAACGCGCTCGGCTCGGCGGCCCCGACGCCCGGCGGCGTCGGGGCGGTCGAGGGCGCGCTCATCGGCGGTCTCGTCGCGGTGGGCCTGCCGATCGAGGTCGCCACCCCGGCGGTTCTCCTCTACCGGCTGCTGACCCTGTGGCTGCCGGTCCTGCCGGGCTGGATCTGCTTCAACTGGCTCACCCGGCGAGAGGCCCTGTAGCCGTCCCCGCCGGCTTCCGGGCGGGGGCGGGCGGCGCGGCGACACCCGCTTGGGGGTGCGTCCCGCGCGGGGGGAGCGGGGGGCGACGAGCATGGGACCATGCCGATCTCCTCCGCTCAGCGCGCCGCCGCCCTGCTCACCGCCTCCGCCGTCCTGTGCCTGGCCGGCTGCTCGGACGACGGCGGCGACGACCAGGCCGCCACGGGCCGCCCCACCGGCACCGGCGGGCTCTCGGCGCTGACGGGGCAGCGGCTGGAGTGGGACACCTGCCCGCCGCCGTCCGCGGCGGAGGGCGGCGGCTCGGCCCCGACCCCGCTGCCCGGCGGCACCGCGTGGGAGTGCGCGTTCCTCCGGACGCCGCTGGACTGGTCGCGGCCGGAGGGGGAGACGATCGAGCTGGCGCTGATCCGGGCGCGGGCCGGGGACCGGGCCCGTCGCATCGGCTCCCTCGTGTTCAACTTCGGCGGGCCCGGCGGCTCCGGCGTCACCGGCCTGCCGGGCTTCGCCGCGGACTACGAGACCCTCCGCTCCCGCTACGACCTGGTCTCCTTCGACCCGCGGGGCGTCGGCCGCAGCGAGCCGGTCGAGTGCGCCACGGACAAGGAGCTGGACGCCTACTACGCGCTCGACTTCACCCCGGACGACCAGGCGGAGGAGCGGACGCTGTCCGACGCGCAGAAGAAGTACGCGGCGGGCTGCGAGGCCGACGCGGGCCCGGTCCTGCCGCACGTCGGCACGGAGAGCGCGGCCCGCGACATGGACCTGCTGCGCCAGGTCCTCGGCGACGACAAGCTGCACTACTTCGGCATCTCGTACGGCACGGAGCTGGGCGGCGTCTACGCCCACCTCTTCCCGGAGCGGATCGGCCGGGCCGTCTTCGACGCGGTCGTGGACCCGGAGGCGGGCGTGGAGGAGGGCGCGCTGGGGCAGGCGAAGGGTTTCCAGCTGGCGCTGGACAACTTCGCGCAGGACTGCGTGGACCGGGGCGACGAGTGCGCCCTGCCGGGGGCGACGGTCGCCGAGGTCGAGAAGGGCGTCACGGACCTCCTCGCCGAGCTGGACGAGAAGCCGATCGCCGGCATCGGCAGCCGGAAGCTGACGCAGACCCAGGCCACCAACGGCATCGCCCAGTCGCTGTACTCGAAGGAGTTCTGGCCCTATCTGGAGCAGGGCCTGGAGGCCGCGGACGGCGGCGACGGCGCGCTCCTGCTCGCCCTCTCCGACTCGATGAACGGGCGCGGCGAGAACGGCAGCTACAGCAACATCCAGGCCGCCAACGCCGCCATCAACTGCGTCGACTTCAAGGAGCGCTACACCCTCGGCCAGGCCAAGGAGCGGCTGCCGAGGTTCCGCGAGGCCTCCCCCGTCTTCGGGGACTTCATGGGCTGGGCCCTGTCGAGCTGCTCGCAGTGGCCGGTGCCCGGCGCCTGGGACCACCCGGACGTGTCCGCGCCCGGCGCGGCACCGATCCTGGTGGTGGGGAACACCGGCGACCCGGCGACCCCGTACGAGGGGGCCCGCGCCATGGTGAAGGCCCTCGGCGACGGCGTCGGGGTGGAGCTGACCTACGAGGGCGAGGGCCACGGCGCCTACAACGGCGGCAGCGCCTGCGTGAAGAAGGCGGTCGACGGCTACCTCCTGGAGGGGAAGGTCCCGGCCTCGGGCACCGTCTGCAAGTAGCCGCGGGAGCGCCCCCTAGGATGACGGCCGGTCTCGATCCCGGGGGGTTTCCCATGTCCGTACGCCGGTGTCTGACGGTCCTCGCCGTCGGCGGACTGCTGGTCACCGGGTGCGCGGACACGGGAACCGGCACCGCCTCCCCCGGCTCCCCCTCCTCCCCTTCCTCCCCGGGCTCCCCTTCCTCGCCCGCCTCCGCCTCCGCTTCCGGGCGCTCCCCCGCCCTCGCCTCCCAGCGCCTCGACTGGAAGCGCTGCGAGGGAGCGGGCGACGAGTGGCGCTGCGCCACCGTGAAGGTCCCGCGGGACCACGCGAAGCCGGACGGCGCCACCCTGCCCGTGGCCCTGATCCGCAAGGAGGCGACCGACCGGAAGCGCCGGATCGGCTCGCTGCTCTTCAACTTCGGCGGGCCCGGCGCCTCGGGCGTGGACACGCTGCCGCAGCTCTCCGGGGAGTACGCCTCGCTGGGCCGGCGCTACGACCTCGTGGGCTTCGACCCGCGCGGGGTGGGCCGCAGCTCCGGCGTCGTCTGCCGCGACGACGCCGAGCAGGCCGCCGCCGAGGCCCGGATCGACACCACGCCGGACACGCCCGCCGAGGAGGCCGCCTACCTGGAGGACGCGGCGGACTTCGGCGCCGGCTGCGCCCGTCGCTCCGGCGCCGTGATCCCGTACACCACCACCTCGGCCACCGCCCGCGACATGGACCTGATCCGGCAGGTCCTGGGCGACGAGAAGCTGCGCTACTTCGGCATCTCGTACGGCACCCAGCTCGGCGGCGCCTACGCGCACCTCTTCCCGGGCCGCGTGGGACGGCTGGTCCTGGACGCGGTCGTCGACCCGACCGCCGACACGGCGGGTCACGCCCGGCACCAGACGGTCGGCTTCCAGCGGGCCCTGGACAACTACCTGCGGAGCACGGGGCAGGAGCCGGGGGCCGGCTCCGCGAGGATCGCCCGGCTCCTCGCCCGGCTCGACGCCGCACCCCTGGCGGTCGGCGACCGTCGGCTCACCGAGGGCCTGGCGACCACCGGCATCGCGGTGACCCTGTACGCCGAGTCCGGTTGGCCGCTGCTCACCCAGGCCCTGGCGGCGGCCGAGGGCGGCGACGGCGGTCCGCTGCTGCGGCTCGCGGACGCCTACAACGACCGGGACGAGCGGGGGCGTTACGCCACCCGGTCGCACTCCCAGCGGGCGATCTCCTGCGCCGACTCCAGCGAGCGCCCGACCGCCGCCGAGGCGAAGGCGCTGCTGCCCGAGTTCCGCCGCCTCTCCCCCGTCTTCGGCGCCTTCCTCGCCTGGGACACGGCCGGCTGGTGCGCCGGCTGGCCGGTGGAGGGCGAGGCGAGGACCCCGGCGGCGTCCGCCCAGGGGGCGGCCCCGGTGCTGGTCGTGGGCACCACGGGCGACCCGGCGACCCCGTACGAGGGCGCCGAGCGGATGGCCCGGGAGCTGGGCGAGGGCGTCGGGATCCTGGTCACCAACAAGGGCGAGGGGCACGGCGCGTACGGCACCTCGGCGTGCGTGACGCGGACGGTCGACGCGTACCTGCTGGACGGGAAGGTGCCCGCGTACGGCACGACCTGCGGGTAGCGCGGACGCGCGAGGGCCCCGGACCGCCACCCGGTCCGGGGCCCTCGTCGTACCGTCCTAGTAGACCGGCTTCTCGGGCTCGATCTGGTGGACCCAGCCGATGACGCCGCCGCCGACGTGCACCGCGTCCGCGAAGCCCGCGGACTTGAGCACGGCGAGGACCTCCGCACTGCGGACGCCCGTCTTGCAGTGCAGGACGATCTTCTTGTCCTGCGGGAGGTCCTGGAGGGCGTTGCCCATCAGGAACTCGTTCTTCGGGATCAGGCGGGCGCCGGGGATCGAGACGATCTCGTACTCGTTGACCTCGCGGACGTCGATGATGTCGATGTTCTCGCCCTCGTCGATCCACTCCTTGAGCTGCTTCGGAGTGATCGTGGAGCCGAGCGCCGCCTCCTGGGCCTCCTCGGACACGACGCCGCAGAAGGCCTCGTAGTCGATGAGCTCGGTGACGGTCGGGTTCTCGCCGCAGACCGCGCAGTTGGGGTCCTTGCGGACCTTCACCTGGCGGTACTGCATCTCGAGGGCGTCGTAGATCATCAGCCGGCCGACGAGCGGCTCGCCGATGCCGGCGAGGAGCTTGATGGCCTCGTTGACCTGGATGGAGCCGATGGACGCGCAGAGCACGCCCAGGACGCCGCCCTCGGCGCAGGAGGGGACCATGCCCGGCGGCGGGGGCTCCGGGTAGAGGCAGCGGTAGCAGGGGCCGTGCTCGGACCAGAAGACCGACGCCTGGCCGTCGAAGCGGTAGATCGAGCCCCAGACGTACGGCTTGTTCAGCAGCACGCAGGCGTCGTTCACCAGGTAGCGGGTGGCGAAGTTGTCGGTGCCGTCGACGATCAGGTCGTACTGGCTGAAGATGTCCATCACGTTGTCGGCCTCGAGCCGCTCCTCGTGCAGGACCACGTTCACGTACGGGTTGATGCCGAGCACGCTGTCGCGCGCCGACTCCGCCTTGGAGCGGCCGATGTCGGCCTGGCTGTGGATGATCTGGCGCTGGAGGTTCGACTCGTCGACCTCGTCGAACTCCACGATCCCGAGCGTGCCGACGCCCGCCGCGGCGAGGTACATGAGGGCCGGCGAGCCGAGGCCGCCGGCGCCGACGGCCAGCACCTTGGCGTTCTTCAGGCGCTTCTGGCCGTCCATCCCGACGTCGGGGATGATCAGGTGGCGGGAGTACCGACGGACCTCGTCAACGGTGAGCTCGGCAGCCGGCTCGACCAGGGGTGGCAGCGACACGGGGGCTCCAGGGTCATCCCCCGCTCGCGCGGGGAGGGGACAGGCATCGTTCTTCCCTCGTAACCCTGCCACGCCTTATTTCATTCCGAGACTCCCTGTCCGATACGCGAGACGATTTCGTCCCAGTAGCCGGGCAGCGAGTGAAATGGGGCGTTCTGTCCCGGACCCCCTCCCGGCCGGTCGGTGAAGAAGATCGTGCCGGCGCCCTGCCAGCGGGCGATCCGCAGCGCCTCGTCGAGATGGGTGCGCGGCACCCCGTGGACGAAGTGGGCGAACTTCCCCTCCGGGTAGTCCGCCGTCCAGGCGGCCGCCTGCGACCAGCGGTAGTCCACCCAGGCCCCGGAGAACGTCACCAGCTGGTCCGCCGCCTCCGCGTAGCCGGGGTGCGGGTGGCTGCCCTGGCCGAGGACGAGGTGGGCGTCGCCGCCGAGGAGGGCCGACAGCGTGGTGGTGACCCTCCTCACCCCGGCCAGGTCCGTCCGGTCCGTGGGACAGCGGTCCAGATAGAAGCCGCCGACCCGGTACCAGTCGAGGTACCGCTGGGCCCCGGAGACGAGTTCCCCGAAGGGCCGCGAGCCGTGCGCCAGGTCCAGGTGCCCGAGCACCCGCACCCCCGCCTGCCGGAGCCGCCCCGCGGTCTCCAGGCAGTGCGGGTCGGGCCGGCTGCCGGGCCCGTCGGACACGTTGAGCACCGCCCAGTGGACGGGGGTGCCGGGCCGCGTCAGCTCGGCCCATTCGACCGGGGCGAGCAGCGGGTGGGCGTAGCCGGGGGCGCCGACGCCGAGGGCCCGGACGGTGCCGGTGGCGGTCAGATGCGACACGCCGCCTCCATCCAGATGTCGGCGAGCGACTCCTCCAGGTTGATCCGGGGGCGCCAGCCGAGCCGGTCCCGGGCGGTGCGGACGTCGGCCTGCTGCCAGGGGCCGCAGCCGTCGGGGTACGGGAAGGGGGCGGCGGCCAGCTGTTCGGCGATGGTGGCCTCGCCGCGCGGGGCGCCGATGACGGGCCGCTGCGGGATGCCGTGCGGGGCGTCGACCTCGTGGAGGTTGCCCGCGTAGCCGGCGACCCGGGCGAGGACGGCGGCGGCGTCCCGGAGCCGGACGGCCCGGCCCGTGCCGATGTTGACGACGCCCTGGGCGGCGGAGAGGGAGGCGGCGTGCACGGCGCGGGCCACGTCCCGGACGTCGACGAAGTCCCGCTGCACGCCGAGGCCGCTGAGCTTGAGCTCGCCGTCGCCGGCCTGCATGGCGCGGCGCATGGCCTCGGCGAGCCGGCCGAGCGGGGAGCCGGCCGGGGTGCCGGGGCCGACCGGGGAGAAGACCCGCAGGACGACGGCGTCGAGGCCGGAGCCGAGGACGAGTTCGGTGGCGGCGAGCTTGGAGACGCCGTACGGACCTCCCGGGCGCGGCACGGCGTCCTCGGCGGTGGAGGAGCCGGGCTGGCTGGGCCCGTACTCGGAGGCGCAGCCGACCTGGACGAGCCGGGCGCCGCAGCCGCTGCGGCGCAGGGCCTCACAGACGGTGGCGACGGCGACCGTGTTGTGCCGGGTCAGGTCGCGGGCGCCGCCGCGGGTGGCGCCCGCGCAGTTGACGACCACGCCGGGGTGGACGGCGTCCAGGAAGCGGGTGAGGGCGCCGGGGCTGCCGGTGGCGAGGTCGAAGCGGACGTCGGCGTCGTCGCCGCGGCCGAGGGCCGTGAGGTGGACCGCCGGGTCGGCGAGCAGCCGGTCGGCGACGAAGCGGCCGATGAAGCCGTTGGCTCCGAGCAGTAGCACCCTCATCGTGCGGCCCCTTCGTGCCGACCGGCCGGTGCTGGGGAGGGAGGGGTCATGGTCTTCGTTCTCCTTGGGGGTGGTGAGTCGGGGCCGGGCGCCCGCGGCGTCGGCTCCGCGGGAGCGCCGGGGTCAGGGGGTGGTGTGGGCCGAGGCCCGGGTGAGGACGGTGGTCGCGTGGGCCAGCAGGCCGAGCGCGGCGGCACCGCAGACGAGGGCGGGGACGCCTCCGGGGCCCCACGCGTCGACGGCGGCCCGCACGGGGACGGCGAGCGCGTCGAAGCCGGGCAGCGGGAGCCGGGAGGCCAGCACGCTCGCGAGGCCGAGGGCCTCGGCGGCGCAGGCGGCGGCGAGCGCGGCGGCGGCGGTCCCGGGATGTCCGTGGACGGCGAGCAGCCGGGCGGTCAGGAGGAGGACGCCGAGGGCGAGTGCGCCGGCGGTGGGGCCGGTGAGCGCGAGCAGGACGGTGAGGGCGGCGGCGTGGAGGAGGACGGCGGCCAGCAGCCACGCGCGCGTGGCGGCGGCGAAGTCGGCGAGGCCCCGGCTGTCGGCGATGCGGCGGCGGGCCCGGTCGGCGAAGAGGTGGGCGCACCAGGCGGCGGGGGCGACGGCGAGGGCGAGGCCGAGCAGCGGCGCGGGGTCGATGTCCCAGGCGCCGTCGGGTCCGCCGCGGAGCACCTGCTCCAGGAGGCCGTCGCCGGCGACGGCGTACGCGAGGAGCCAGAGGGTCCAGAGCCGGGCGGCGGGCGCGGCGGCGGCGCGCAGCGGTCCGCGCCGGACGGCGAGGACGAGCGCGCCGGCGAGGGCGAGCGTCCCGGCGGTCCCGGCGAGGAGCCGGGCGGCCCCGTCGAGGTGGAGCAGCGCGGGCACCAGCAGGCCGGCGGCGGCGCCGGGGGCGAGCGCGGCGAGGGCCCACGGGGCGCGGGGCGCGGGGCGGTGCTCGGCGGGCGCGGGCTCCAGGTGGCCCCGGGGCACGCGCGCGTACAGCTCCTCGGCGAGCGAGAAGACGTCCCGGTGCCGGTACCGCGCGGCGGTGCGGTCGGTGAAGCCCTGCGCTTCGAGGCCGGCGGCGATCTCCAGCGGGTCGACGGCGCGGGCGCACAGCTCCCGGTGACGGTGCATCAGCACCTTGACGGGGTCCCCGGCGCTCCGCCGCGCCTTGCCGGCGGGTACGGGCTCCGCCTGCGGGCCGGACCCGGCGGCGGGCGGCGCGCCCCAGGCCTCCCCGGGGCCGGGGGCCACGGGCGCGAGGGGTGCGGGGGCGGAGACCTCGGGGACGGAGGCGGGCTCGGGCTCGGGGTCCTCGGCGGCCGGGGCCGTGTCGGGCTGGGACTCGGGCTCGGGCTCGGCGGCGATGGACTCGGGCTCCGGCCCGGACTCCGCCTCCGCGACGGGCTCGGGCTCCGCGAAGGGCTCCGGCTCGGCGACGGGCTCCGGCTCCGCGAAGGGCTCCGGCTCGTCGGCCGGCGGCGGTGCCGGGTGGCGGGGCGGGCCGAAGGCGGAGAGGAGGTCGTCCAGGGCGGAGTCCCGGGCCCCGGGAGCCGGGGCGGCCCCGGCGGCCGGGGGCCTGGGGTCGGCGTGCAGGTCGAGGGTGGGGAGCGGGCCGGCGGGCCCCGGGGCTATGGCGGGGGGCGTGGGTTCCGCGTCCACCGCGGGGGCGCCGAGGAGTGCCTCGGAGCGGGCGTCCCAGGCTCCGGGGCTCGTCGGGGCGGCGGGGCCGCGCATGGGGGTGCCTCCTTCAGGCATCGGGGGCTCCTGTGCCCGCGGCGACGGCCTTCGGCGCCCAGCTGCCGGGGAGGTGCGCCTCGGCGGGGTGGGCGAAGGGCACGTCGGCCCCGGCACGGTGGCGTACCGGCGCGTGGGAGAGGAGTTCGAGGTAGATGCCGCGGAAGGCGGCGAGGTTCTGGTCGACGGTGAAGAGTTCGAGCGCGCGGGCCCGGGCGGCGGCGCCGAGCCGGTGTCGGCGGTCGGGGTCGCGCAGCAGCGCGAGGCAGGCGTCGGCGAGCGCCCGGGGGTTGCGCGGGGGGACGACGAGCCCGGTGCCGCCGATGATCTCGACGACCGCGCCGACGTCGGTGGAGACGGTGGCGCGGGCGCAGAACATGGCCTCGACGAGGCTGGCGGGGAAGCCCTCGACGGTGCTGGAGAGGACCACGACGGCGGCGGAGGCGTAGACGTCCTCCAGGGTGGGGGCCTCGGGGCCGCCGAGCTCCTCGAAGGAGACGGGGTTCTCGCCGACGGCGTGGGCGCCGGCGGCCTCGTCGGGGAAGAGCTGGGCGGCGAGCGCGGCGCACTGGGCGAGGTAGGCGCAGTGGTCGGTGCCCCGGTCGGGTTCGCCCGGGTCGGCGGGGACGGAGACGATCCGCAGCCGGGTGTCGGGCTGCCGGGCGCGGAGTTCGGCGAAGGCGTGGAGGAGGGCGACGAGGTCCTTGGCGGGCTCGACGCGGCCGATCCAGACGAGGGTGCCGGGCTCGCCGCCCTCCTCGTCCTCGCCGACCTCGGCGAAGCGCTCGGCGGGCATGCCGGGGTGGACGGTGCGGACCCGGTCGCGGGGCGCGCCGAGCCTCTCCTGCCAGCGGCGGGCGTGGGCGTTGCCGGGGGTGAGGAGGGCGGCCTGGCGGTACGCCTCGCCGGCGAGGCGTCCGTGGAGGGCGGCGAGCAGGGCGCGCAGGGGGGTGGAGCGGTCGGCGGCGGCCGCGTCCAGGTAGTGGGCGCGCAGTCCGACGCCGTACTCGGTGACGAGGAGGGGGGTGCCGAAGAAGCGTTTGGCCAGGAGTCCGGGGAGCGCGACGGGCCCGCCCGCGGTGGCGTGGCAGAGGTCGGCGGCGGCCAGGGCGTCCTCGCCGTACCAGTCGAGGGAGAGCGGGCGCAGGGCCCGCTCCAGGTGGTCGGCGAAGGCGAGGTGGTCGCGGAGTCCGGCCGCGGCGGCGGCCCGGCCGGCGCCGGGGGCGCGGCAGGCGGCCTCCAGGAGGCGGACGGCGTCGTCGGAGCGGAGCGCGCCGGGCAGTCCCCCGCTGTCGCGGGCGAGGTCGGCGAGGGCGCCGAGGCCGGTGGCGAAGGCGTGCGCGGGGTCCTCGTCCCCGGCCGGGCGGCCGGCGGGGCCGGTCTCGGCGGTGAGGCCGGTGGCGAGGGCGTGGAAGCCCTCGGCGAAGCGGCGGCGGTCGCGGCGGCCGTAGGCGCGGCGGGCGGCGGGCCCGGGCGGTCCGGCGGGGAGGGCGCCCTCGCCGGTGGCGGGGACGGGCCGGAGGTGGGGCGGGAGCGGGACGGCGGGGAGGGGGCCGCCGACGGCGTACAGGTCGAACTCGTGGGGGGCGAGGCCGCGGACGAGCCGCTGCCACCACGCGCCGGTGTCACCGGTGGCGCACGGGGTGCCACCCTCCGTGAGGAGTCCGATCCGCACGAGCACACACCCCCGGTCTTCCGTGACGGCGCCCACCGGTCCCGTCGGTGGCGCGCGCTGCCGTCCCTCGGCGGGAATCCCACAGCGGGAAGAACGTAAGCGCAGCGACCGGTGGTGCGACGGACGGTTGTCCGTCGCACCACCGGAAGGGGTGAATGCACGTAACTTTCCCCGCCCGGTCGCGTTCCGTCGCGGTACGCCCCCGCGGGGTCACGGAGGGTCAGATTCCGGCGGGTTCGGGGTGCCGGGCGCGGCGGGCGCGGCGTTCGTCGGCGAGGGCCGGGTCGAGGGCGGGGACGGCGGCGAGCAGGCTCCGGGTGTACGGGTCGCCGGGGGCGCCGTAGACCTGCGCCGCGTCGCCCTGTTCGACGATCCGGCCGCCGCGCATCACGGCGACGCGGTCGCTGACCCGGCGAACGACGGCGAGGTCGTGGGCGATGAAGACGAGCCCGAGGCCGAGTTCGGCCTGGAGGTCGGCGAGCAGGGCGGTGACCTGGGCCTGGGTGGTGACGTCGAGGGCGGAGACGGGTTCGTCGCAGACGATGACGCGGGGTTCGGCGGCGAGGGCGCGGGCGATGCCGACGCGCTGGCGCTGGCCGCCGCTGAACTCGTGGGGGTAGGCGTCGATCCGGCCGGGGTCGAGGCCGACGCGGTCGAGGAGGTCGCGGACCCGGGCGCGGGTCGCGCCCTCCCCCGGGCCCCGGGGGGTGAACTCGGCGATGGAGTCGCCGATGGTGCGGCGGGGGTTGAGGGAGGAGGCGGGGTCCTGGAAGACGAGCTGGAGTTCGCGCCGGAAGGGACGGAGGCGGCGTTCGTCCAGATGGCCGATCTCCTGGCCCCGGTAGCGGAGTTCGCCGCCGGTGGGGTCGAGGAGGCGGACGAGCATCCGGCCGAGGGTGGTCTTGCCGCTGCCGGACTCGCCGACGAGGCCGAGGGTCTCGCCGGCGTGGAGGGTGAGGGAGGCGTCGGCGACGGCGGTCACGGCCCTCCGGCCGCGGCCGAACTCCCTTCGCAGGCCGACGGCTTCGAGGAGCGGCTCGCCCTTCGGCGGGGCCGAGGGGGTGCGGACCGGTCCGTCGAGCCGGGGCACGGCGTCGAGGAGCCGCCGGGTGTACGGGGCGGCGGGGGCGCCCAGTACCCGGGCGACGGGGCCGCGTTCGACCTCGCGGCCGCCGCGCATGACGAGGACCTCGTCGGCGCTCTCGGCGGCGACGCCGACGTCGTGGGTGACGAGGAGGAGGGCGGTGCCGGTCTCGTGGCGGAGTTCGTGGAGGAGGTCGAGGATCTGGGCCTGGACGGTGACGTCGAGGGCGGTGGTGGGTTCGTCGGCGACGAGGAGCCGGGGCCCGCAGGCGAGGGCCATGGCGAGGAGGGCGCGCTGGCGCATGCCGCCGCTGAACTCGTGGGGGCGGGAGCGGGCGCGGCGGGCGGCGTCGGGGATGCCGACGCGGTCGAGGACCTCGGCGGCGCGGGCGCGGGCGGCCCGGCGGGAGGCGGGGTGGTGGAGCCGGTGGACCTCGGCGATCTGGTCGCCGACGGCGAGGTGGGGGTCGAGGGCGGAGAGCGGGTCCTGGAAGACCATGGCGGCGGTGCCGCCGCGCAGCCGGCGCAGCTCGGCGGGCGGGGCGGTGGCGGGGTCGGTGCCGTCGACGAGGACGGTGCCGGTGACGCGGGCACCCGTGCCCCGGTGGAGGCCGAGGAGGGCGGCGGCGACGGTGGACTTGCCGCTGCCGGACTCGCCGACGAGGGCGAGGGCGCGGCCGGCGCCGAGGGTGAGGGAGAGCCGGTCCACGGCCCGTACGGTGCCGTCGGCGGTATCGAACTCGACGGTGAGGTCGCGGACTTCGACGAGCGGGCGGTCGGGGGCCGGGGTCATGCGAGGACCACCCTTCGGTCGGCGGCGGCGTGGAGCAGGTCGGCGAGGACTCCGGCGAGGACGACGAAGACGCCCATGACGAGGGTGACGCCGACGACCACGGGCAGGTCGATCCGGCGGACGCCCTCGATGAGGGTGCGGCCGAGGCCGGGGATGCCGAAGAGGGATTCGGTGAGGACGGCGCCGCCGAACATCGAGCCGAGGTCGACCGCGCTGACGGCGAGGACGGGCGGGACGGCGCCGCGCAGGGCGTGCCGGGTGACGAGGGTCCGCTCGGTCGCGCCGTAGGCGCGGAAGGTGCGGATGTGGTCGTCGGCGAGCGTCTCCAGGACGGAACTGCGGGTCAGCCGGGCGTATTTGGCGGACTCGAAGAGGCCGAGGGTGAGCCAGGGCAGCAGCATGTTCCAGGCCCACTGCTCGGAGTCCTCGCCGAGCGGGACGTAGGAGGGGAAGGGCAGCCACTGGAGGTGGGCGCAGACGAGCATGAGGAGGAGCAGGCCGAGGATGAAGACGGGGGTGCCGGTGCCGGCGAGGGTGAGGACGGTGAGGACGCGCTCGGTGGGGCCGCCGCGCCGGAGCGCGGAGAGGAGGCCGGTGCCGACGCCGACGAGGAGCCAGACGACGAGGGCGCCCAGGGCGAGGGAGGCGGTGGCGGGGAGGCGTTCCAGGATGAGCGCGGTGACCTGCTGGTCGGTCTGGTAGGAGAGTCCGAGGCAGGGCGCGTCGCAGCGGACGGGCTCCGTGCCGGTGGAGTACTCCCGGCCGGTGGCGATGCCCTGGAGGAAGTGCAGGTACTGGGTGAACGTCCCTTCTTCGAGCCCCAGTTGCGCGCGGACCTGGGCGATCTGCGCGGGGTTGCAGCGTTCGCCGCAGGCGAGCCGGGCGGGGTCGCCGGGGAGCACGTAGAAGAGGGCGTACACGAGGGCGGAGAGCGCGAGGAGGACGAGCGCGGCGCCGGCGAGGCGGCGGAGCAGGTAGCGGGTCATCGGTCGGTCTCCTTGGCGGTGCCGACGCGCAGCCGGCTCGCCTCGCGCGGGTCGAGGGCGGTGCGGACGGCGTCGCCGAGGACGGTGAAGGCGAGCACGGTGACGAAGAGGAAGCCGGCGGGCAGCAGGACGTAGGCGGGGTCGGCGCGGAACCAGGTCTGGGCGGTGGAGAGCATCTGCCCCCAGGAGGGGGTGGGCGGGGTGACGCCCACGCCGAGGAAGGAGAGGGAGGCCTCGACGACGATGTTGGCGGGGACGAGGATCGCGGCGTAGGTGAGGACGGGGGCGGCGAGCGCCGGGAGGAGTTCCCGGCGGGCGGTGCGCCACCGGCCGGAGCCGGCGAGCCGGGCGGCGGCGACGTGGTCGAGGTTCTTGAGGGCGAGGGTCTGGGCGCGGACGATCCGGGAGGTGCCGGCCCAGCCGAGGAGGCCGATGACGAGGATCAGGAGCAGTGGACGGGGGAAGCCGCGGGGGACGACGGCGGTGAGGGCGATGGCGAGGACGAGCATCGGCAGGGCGACGAGGACGTCGGTGGTCCGGCCGAGGATCCCGTCGGTCCAGCGGCTGCCGAGTCCGGCGGCCAGGCCGACGAGCAGGCCGATGAGGACCTGGAGGGCGGTGGCGCCGACGGCGACGAGGAGCGAGATCCGGGCGCCGTACAGGAGGCGGACGAAGAGGTCGCGTCCGGTGCCGGGTTCGACGCCGAGCCAGTGGTCGGCGCTCGCCCCGCCGAAGGGGCCGTACGGGACGCCGCCGCGGGCGGAGTCGACGAGTTCGTCGTGGTACGCGTACGGGTCCTGGCCGGTCAGCGCGGCGAGGAGCGGCGCGGCGGCGGCGAGGAGGACGAGGAGGAGCAGGACGGCGGCGGAGACGAGGGCGGCGGGGCGGGTGCGGAGCCGTCGCCACACCTGCCGGGCGGCGCCCGTGGCGGGGGTGCCCGCCACGGGTGCCGGTACGCCGGTGAGCGCGGTCACTTGACGGCGACCTGGGAGATGTCGAGGACGCCGGTCCAGTCGCTGATGACGACGTTCTTGACGTCCTTGCCGACGAGCCGCTTGTAGACGGGGTGGAAGAGGGGCACGTCGAGGGCCTGCTCGCCGATCTTCTTGTCGAGGGCGCCCCAGCGTGCGGCGGCGGCCTTCAGGTCGGTGAGCTTGCTGATCTCGTCGATCTCCTTGTTGACGGCCGGGTCGTTCAACTGGGCGTGGTTGTAGTTGGAGCCGTTGGCGACGATCTGGCGGCCGTCGAAGATGGGGGCGAGGAAGGCGCTGCCGGCGGGCCAGTCGGCGCCCCAGCGGGAGAGGAAGAAGCCGGGGGCGTCCTTGACGCTCCAGCGCTTCTCGTTGAAGGAGTTGGGCTCCTGGCCGTCGAGTTCGACGGTGATGCCGGCCTTGGCGAGGGCCTCCTGGACGGCGGTGGCGATCTCGGGGCTGGTGGCGCGGTTCTGGGCGGTGGAGTGGAGCAGGGTGATCTTCAGGCCGTCGGGGTGTCCCGCCTCCTTCAGGAGCTGCTTCGCCTTGGCCGGGTCGCCGGTCTTCCCGGCCGGGAAGTGGTCGTAGGGCTCGAAGCCGAACGCCTCCTTCTCGGGGAGGAAGGTGGTGGCGGGCTCGGCGAGGGCGGAGCCGCCGGCGGCGTTGACGACGCTGGTGCGGTTGATCGCGTAGGAGATCGCCTGGCGCACCTTCGGGTCGTCGAAGGGCTTCACCTTCGGGTTGAAGGCGAGGTAGTTGGTGAAGCCGAAGCGGCCGGTGCCGACGCGGGCGGCCAGGGCCTTGTCGGAGGCGGTCTGGGCGAGTTCGGCGGGGCCGAGGTTGGTGTCGGTGGTGACGGCGGCGGCGTCGGGGCCGGCGGAGGTGGCGAGGCGCTGGTTGATGACGGCCTCGTCGAGTCCGGAGCGGACGTCGATGCGGTCCGGGTAGGCCTTGCGCTCCTCGTCGGTCTTCGGGTCCCAGTGCTCGTTGCGCTCCAGGACGAGCCGTTCGCCGTCGTTCTCGTTCTTCACGACCTTGTACGGCCCCGAGGAGACGGGGTGCTCCTCGTACTTCGCCCCGGTGTCCTTGGCCTTGGGGACGGGGGCGAACTGGGTCTGGGTGGCGACGAAGGGGAACTCGCCCTCGGGCTTGCGGAGCTTGAAGACGATCGTCCTCGGGTCCGGGGTGACGATGGAGTCGAGGCCCCCCGGGTCCTTGTAGGGGCCCTGGTAGGTGTCGCCGCCGATGAGCCAGTCGCGCAGGTAGGGGGCGCCGCCGGAGAGTTCGGCGGCGAAGGAGCGCTCGATGCCGTACTTGACGTCGGCGCTGGTGATCGGGGTGCCGTCCTCGTACTTCAGGCCCTCCTTGAGGGTGTACGTCCACTCGGTGGCGTCCTTGTTGGGGCGTCCGGTGTCGGTGGCGAGGTCGGGGACGACCTCGGTGCCGGCGGCCCCGTTCTCGCGGTTGCGGGTGGTGAGGGTGCGGAAGACGAGCGAGGGGACGTTGCCGCCGCCGGAGGTGTAGAGGCGGGCGGGGTCGAAGTCGCTCTGGGCCTCGGAGTTGAGGACGGTGAGGGTCCCGCCCTTGCGGGGCGCCGCACCGGCGTCCGTGCCGGAGCCGGCCTTGCCGCCCGCCTCCTGGGGTCCGGCGCAGGCGGCGAGGCCCGTGGTCAGCACCAGACCGGTGGCGGCCACGGCCAGGCGGCGGGAAAGAGCGGACGAAGGACGCATGGGAAAGGGGCCTCTCGCGTGAACTGCGGCAGGGGAAAAGGGAATTCCGCGAACGCGAGGGAAAAGCCGGAAAGGGGGCGCGCCCGCGGGAGTTGCGCGGGTGCCGCCGAAAAAGGGAAAAGCCGCCGACGCGCACCCGGTTCAAGGGGTCCCGGGCGGGAAAGCGCCGGGAAGCGTCAGCGACAGAGAATGTCGGCGACCGCGTGTCCGGTCACGCCGAAGAGCGCCAGCTCGAGGGCGGCGCGTTCGGAGGCGGCGTGACGGGGCGACATGCCGAGAAATATCTACGAACGCCTGAACGATGTCAACGCGCGAACCGCATTCCGAGACGTGCGTCCCGGAATGCGGACACGGCGGATCAACTCCCCGGGTACACCCAGGGGTTGGGGCGGCAGACGATGCCGTCGATCTCCAGGGACTTCGTCTGCTGCTGCATCACGGGAGCGAGCGCGCCCGGCGTCCGGCAGGACACGTGGTTGTGGCCGAGCCGGTGTCCGACCTCGTGGTTGATGAGCATCTGCCGGTAGGCGTGCATCGCCTTCGGACCGAAGGTCTCCGCGCCCTGCGCCCAGCGGAAGGCGTTGATCATCACGCGCTCGGTGGAGGCGGAGTCGCAGGAGACGTTGTCGATGGTGGTGTCGAGCCCCGACTTGGCGCACCACGCGCCGGTGGTGCCGGGACTCGCGAGGGTGATGACGAAGTCGGGGTCCCCGCTGGAGATCCGCTCGAAGGTCATCGCGCCTTGGCCGGCCCAGCTGCGCTTGTCGTTGAGGGTCTGCTGGATCGCCCGCGCGAAGAGCTTGGCGTCGAGCCCGAGCCCCTTCTCGACGTCCACCCGGTAGCGGTACTTCTGCCCCGAGCCGGGCGCCTTGTCGAGCCCGGGCACGGCCTCGAACTCGCCGGAGCCGGTCAGCTTCGGGTCGATCGGGAACTGCCGGGTCATCAACTGCTCGTAGGTGGGCGCCGGTTGGCGCGTCGCGGGGGCGGGGTCCGGCGGGGTGGGCCGCTCGTCGGAGCGGGAGGCGGAGGTGTCGCCCGAGGCCCGGTCGGCCGGCTCCTGGGCGGCGCGCGCGGCGGGGGTCCCGTCCTCCCGGTCGGCGACCTGACCGGCGACGACGATCGCGAGACAGGTGGTGACGGCGGCGGCCGCGATGCCGGTGAGCGCCTTGCCCAGGCCGCCCCGGCCGCCGGCGCCGTCCGTGTCGCCCTCGGGGGCGGGGGACGGGGCGGGCCCGGCGGGCGGGGCCGCGGCGGCCCGGCGCGGCCCGGGGATCAGGGGCGGGGCGCCGGTGGCCGGCCCGTACCGCTCGGGCCCCGGCCGCAGGGCCTCCTCGTGCGCCGGATGCCCGCCCCGCACCGGAGTGCCGTGCGCGGGCGTGTGCGGAGCGGTGTGCGCGGGCGCGCCACGGCCGCCACCGGTGTACGCGGGCGTGCCGTGGGCGGGAGTGCCGGGGCCACCGCCGTGCGCGGGCGTGCCGTGGGCGGGCGTGCCGCCGTACGGGGGCGTCCCGTACCGGGGCGTCCCGTGCGCCGGGGTCCCGTACGGGGGCGCGGCGGGGGCGGCGGTCCCGCGCGGGGGCGTCCCCTGCGCCGGGGCGCCGTGCGCGGGCGCTCCCTGCGCGGGGGGCGGGTATCCGTGGAAGGCGCCGTGCCCGCGGGTGGTCCCCCGGGCCGCCGCGCCGCGCTCCTCCGGGCCGCCGTCGTCGCTCCGGCGGCGCCGGCCCGTGCCCGCTCCGCCCTCCACGACCGGTGTGCGCCCGGTGTCGGCCACCGGTGTGCGCCCGGTGTCGCCCGCCGAGGGCGCGGGCCCCTTGCGACTATGTCGTCCCACCCCGGGTTCAGCTCCCGTCGTGCCGCGCGTCGTGGTCCGCGATCAGTTCCCGCGCGGCCGCGGCGACCGTCTCGGGGTACTCCATCATCGCCACGTGACCGGCGTCGGGCAGGGTCAGCAGCCGCGAGCCCCGGAAGGCGGCGGCGGCCCTGCGGGCCATCCGGTACGAGACGAGCCGGTCACGGCCGCCGTAGATCAGGAGGGTGGGCGCGAGCACCCGCTCCGCCTGACGCCACAGGCCGTGCTGGCCGCCGAGCGTATAGGCGTCGACGATGCCGCGCGAGGAACGCGCCATGGCGTCCCAGAAGTACGGGAGTTCCAGCCGCCGCTCCATCTCCTCGACGGCGTGCCGCAGGCCCTCCTCGGTGACCAGTCCGGGGTCCCCGTAACAGAGGGCGAGGACGCCGCGGACGCGCTGCTCGGCGGTCCAGTCCCGGGAGAGGCGGGCGAAGAGCCCGGCGACGCCGGGCACGGCGAGCAGCGCCGTCGGCCAGGCGGTGCGCTGGGCGCGCAGCTCGGGCAGGGCCGGCGAGACGAGGGTCAGCGTGCGGACCAGGTCGGGCCGGACGGCGGCGACCCGGGTGGCGACGGCGCCGCCCATCGAGTTGCCGAAGAGGTGGACCGGGCCGCGCCCGGAGGCGTCGAGCAGCCGGATGACGGCCCGGGCGTGCCCGGTGACCGAGTAGTTGCCGTCGTCGGGCGGCGGGGAGTCGCCGAAGCCGGGCAGGTCGACGGCCTCGCCGTCGACGACGTCGGCGAGGAGCGGCATCAGGGCGGACCAGTTCTGCGAGGAGCCGCCGAGGCCGTGCACGTAGAGCGCGGGCGGCAGGCCGGGGCGGCCGCCGGGCCGGGAGCGCACGGTGAGGCCGAGTCCGGGGAGCGCGACGGAGCGGAGCTCCTCGCCGTCGGCGACCCGGACGGCGCGCGGGAGCGGCTTCGCCTCAGCGGCGTCGGCGGTCCGGGTTTCCGGCAGCTCGGTCGAGGACATGGCCGCAATATTACGAGACGATCACGCGGGCCCGGGTGTGGGTGCGGTCACAAGCCGCGCGGCGCCCGGGCCGGGCCACCGCCGGCGGCGGCTCGGGTGCGGGGGGAGGCCGGTGCTCCTACGCTCGAAGGGAGGTCATCCGCGCGGGCGGCCGCCCGCGTACGGGGAGGACGGGAAGGAACCGCATGACTGTCGATCCGTCCGAGCCGGACACGTTCCCCGAGGAAGAGGACACCGTGCTCGACGAGGAAGTCCCGGAGGCCGACGCGGCCGAGCAGCACAAGGAACTGCGTCCCGACGAGGACGAACCGCTCCACGACATCGACCACGACGCGGCGGACGAGGGGGACGCCTCCGAACAGGCGCGCGTCGTCACTCTCGACGAAGACGACTACCGCTGATTTGTTCGGTTTAATCTTGAATAGCCTGTCGACCGCGGCGTCCGGTCCGTGAAATTCTGCGTCCGCACCGCGCACAGCCGGGTTACCCAAAAGTACGATGGCCGCGCGGCGCGACAGCGCACATGGATCGAATTCTTGGGAGGCCGCGTGAGCGCCATCGAGCAGACAGAGGCAGCACGCCCTCGCGGCACGCGGCTGCCGCGCCGTGCCCGGCGGAACCAGCTGCTCGGCGCGGCCCAGGAGGTCTTCGTCGCCCAGGGCTACCACTCCGCGGCCATGGACGACATCGCCGAGCGGGCCGGGGTCAGCAAGCCGGTGCTCTACCAGCACTTCCCCGGCAAGCTGGAGCTGTACCTGGCCCTGCTCGACCAGCACTGCGAGGCGCTGCTCCTGGCGGTCCGCACGGCCCTCGCCTCCACCTCGGACAACAAGCTCCGGGTCGCGGCGACCATGGACGCCTACTTCGCCTACGTCGAGGACGAGGGCGGCGCCTTCCGCCTCGTCTTCGAGTCCGACCTCACCAACGAGCCGGCCGTGCGCGAGCGGGTCGACCGGGTGAGCCTCCAGTGCGCCGAGGCGATCTCCGAGGTCATCGCGGAGGACACCGGCCTGTCCCAGGACGAGTCGATGCTGCTCGCGGTGGGCCTCGGCGGCGTCTCCCAGGTCGTCGCCCGCTACTGGCTCTCCAGCGAGTCGCCGATCCCCCGCGACACGGCCGTCTCCCTGCTCACCTCGCTCGCCTGGCGCGGCATCGCGGGCTTCCCGCTGCACGCCGTGGACGGCCAGCTGAGCGCCGAGGGGCACTGACCGCCGCTCCGTTCCCGGCGCCTGTTCGCTCCTGGCGTGCGGCGGCTGAGCCGTGCGCGTCCCCTCACCGGGCTAATGTGTGCAGCGTACGGCGCGGGTTCATCGCGCATGGCTGACCGTTCGGAGGGACATAGCCGTGGAGGTCAAGATCGGCGTGCAGTACGCACCCCGGGAGATCGTTCTGGAGAGCGGGCAGTCCGCCGAGGACGTGGAGCGCGCCGTCGCGGACGCGCTGTCCGGCAAGGCGCCGCTGCTCAGCCTTGAGGACGACAAGGGCCGCCGGGTCCTCGTCCCGTCGGACAAGATCGCGTACGTGGAGCTCGGCGAGACCGCCGTGCGCCGGGTGGGCTTCGGCGCGCTCTGAGCCCCGGCCCTCGTGGAGGAGGCCCGGAGGGACACCCGTCCCTCCGGGCCTCCTCGCGTACGCCGCCCCGCGCACTGTCTCCGCGCCCCCGCCCCCGTTCCTCCGCGTACCCGCCCCCGCGCGCCCTTCCCCGTACGCCGTCCCCCGCGCGCCCTCCCCCGTACGCCCGTCCGGGTGCCTTCGGCGGCGGCCTCCCGGGGGCTCCGGCGCGTCCGGCGGCGGGGGCCGCGGCCGGGCCGGACGGGGGCGCGAGGGGCGCCGCGCCGGGGGCGGGGAGGATTGCGTTCCGACGGGCCGGGGTAGAGGGGGCTTGACCGCACCACCCGCCCCGCACCCCTCGCGAGGTGACCCACCGTGTTCCTGGAAGCCCTCGGTTCCGCCCTGCTCGGACTCGCCCTGGCCTGGGCCGCCGCGCACCGCCTGCCCGACCGCCTCCCCGCCCGGAGGACCGTCCTCCTCACGGGCGCGCTCGGCGCCGTCTTCGGCGCCCTGGTCACCCACGGGGCGCTCGGCCCCGGCCACTTCCTCGCCACCCTCGCCGGCGCCGTCGCGGTCGCGGCGGTGCTGCTCTCGCTGCTCGTCCGCCCGGCCGGCCACCGGCTGCGCCGATCATCCCCCGCGGCGTACTGACCGCCGCCCCGCACGCACGAAGGCCGCGCGGCCCGGGACCGAAGTCCCGGGCCGCGCGGCCGAGTCGTACCGTGACGGGGGCTCAGGCCGCGAGGCCCAGCGCCGCCATCCGCTTGGTGTGCGCCTCGGTGATCCGGGAGAACATCCGGCCCACCTCCGCGAGGTCGAAGCCGTCCGCGACCCCGCCGACGAGCATCGTGGAGAGCGCGTCCCGCTCCGCCACCACCCGCTGGGCCTGCGACAGCGCCTCGCCCATCAGCCGGCGGGCCCACAGCGCGAGCCGGCCGCCGACGCGCGGGTCGGCGTCGATCGCCGCGCGCACCTTCTCCACCGCGAAGTTGCCGTGGCCCGTGTCGTCGAGCACCGCGAGCACCAGGGCGCGGGTGTCCGAGTCGAGCCGGGCCGCCACCTCGCGGTAGAAGTCGCTGGCGATCGAGTCGCCCACGTAGGCCTTGACCAGGCCCTCCAGCCAGTCCGACGGGGCGGTCTGGCGGTGGAAGTCGTCGAGGGCCTTCGCGAAGGGCTCCATCGCGGCGGTCGGCTCCGCGTCCACGGCGGCCAGCCGGTCCCGCAGCCGCTCGAAGTGGTGGAACTCGGCGGAGGCCATCTTCGCCAGCTCCGCCTTGTCCTCCAGGGACGGCGCCAGCTTGGCGTCCTCGGCGAGCCGCTCGAAGGCCGCCAGCTCGCCATAGGCGAGGGCGCCGAGGAGGTCGATCACGGCGGCGCGGTACTGCGGCTCCGCCGAGGCCGTGGCCCAGTCCTCGGCGGCGATACCGGTGGGGGTGCCGTCGGTGTCGGTCCCACCGGCGGGCGTGGCGTTGTCAGGCGTCTCCATGGACGGCACAATAGCCCGCCCTCCGGGCACCGAAGGGGCTGGTCAGTCAGTGTGACCGTGCCCTCATCGCCATTTCGCCCGACACACATGCGCGATTCCGGGGTACAGTGATATTGCGCCTGCCGAGTATGCGGACATGCTTTCGCACGTTCGGACGTACCCGGTGGGCCGACGCATGAATGAGGATGCCCGGTCGGTGGCCCGATCGGCTCCGGCCCGACAGCCCTTCCGGCGCCTGCCGAAGGGTCCCTCAAGCGGTACGACGCTCGAGCGACGGCAGTGGTCCCGTGCCACCCGGCGGTGATCTTCCCCAGGATCCCGCGGGAAGAGCCCGGCACGATGACAGACCCCCTTCGTTCGCCTCGCGCCGCGTCTCACAGAAGAGGCAGCACCCTGACTACGTTCCGAGAGCTCGGAATCCTTCCCGAGACCGCCGAGGCGCTCGAAGCCGTCGGCATCATCAACCCCTTCCCCATCCAGGAGATGACCCTCCCGGTCGCCCTCACCGGCACCGACGTCATCGGCCAGGCCAAGACCGGCACGGGCAAGACCCTCGGTTTCGGCCTGCCGATCCTGGAGCGCGTCACCGTCCCCGCCGACGTCGAGGCCGGCCGCGCGAAGCCCGAGCAGCTGACCGAGGCCCCGCAGGCCCTCGTCGTCGTGCCGACCCGCGAGCTGTGCCAGCAGGTCACCAACGATCTCCTGACCGCCGGCAAGGTGCGCAACGTCCGCGTCCTCGCCATCTACGGCGGCCGGGCCTACGAGCCCCAGGTCGAGGCGCTCCAGAAGGGCGTCGACGTCGTCGTCGGCACCCCCGGCCGCCTGCTCGACCTGGCCGGCCAGCGCAAGCTCGACCTGTCGCACATCAAGACGCTCGTCCTCGACGAGGCCGACGAGATGCTCGACCTGGGCTTCCTGCCCGACGTCGAGAAGATCATCAACATGCTTCCGGCGAAGCGCCAGACCATGCTGTTCTCGGCCACCATGCCGGGCGCGGTCATCGGCCTGGCCCGCCGCTACATGTCGCGGCCCACGCACATCCGCGCCACCTCGCCGGACAACGAGGGCGTGACCCACGCGAACATCACGCAGCGCGTGTACCGGGCGCACAACATGGACAAGCCGGAGATGGTCGCGCGCATCCTCCAGGCCCGCGGCCGCGGCCTCGCGATGATCTTCTGCCGGACGAAGCGCACGGCCGCCGACATCGCCGAGCAGCTCCAGCGGCGCGGCTTCGCCTCCGGCGCGGTCCACGGCGACCTCGGCCAGGGCGCCCGCGAGCAGGCGCTGCGCGCCTTCCGCAACGGCAAGGTGGACGTCCTCGTCTGCACCGACGTCGCCGCGCGCGGCATCGACGTCGAGGGCGTCACCCACGTCATCAACTACCAGACGCCCGAGGACGAGAAGACGTACCTGCACCGCACCGGCCGCACCGGCCGCGCGGGCAACACCGGTACGGCGATCACCCTGGTCGACTGGGACGACATCCCGCGCTGGCAGCTGATCAACAAGGCGCTGGAGCTCGACTTCGCCGACCCGGTGGAGACGTACTCCAGCTCCCCGCACCTCTACACCGACCTCGACATCCCCGAGGGCACCAAGGGCATCCTGCCGCGCTCCGAGCGGACCCGCGCGGGTCTCGCGGCGGAGGAGCTGGAGGACCTGGGCGAGCCCGGCGGCCGTCGTGGCCGCGGCGGCCGCGCCGAGGCCCCGGTCGCCGAGGAGCGCCCGGCCCGCACCCGCACCCCGCGCCAGCGCCGCCGCACCCGTGGCGGCGCGGACGCCGACGCCCCGCAGGCGGCGGCCGGCGCCCCGGCGACCGCCGAGGCCACCGAGGCCCCGGAGGCCGTGGACGGCCCGCGCCGTCCGCGCCGCCGCCGCACCCGCGGCACCGGGCCGTCGACCGGCGGCATCCCGGTCGCCGGCGCCGCCCCGGCGACCCCCGAAGCGGCTCCGGCCGCGGAAGCCCCGCAGGCCGCCCCGGCGGTCGAGGCCGCCGCGCCCGCCGAGGCCCCGGCCGAGGAGACGGCCCCGCGCCGCCGCCGCGGCCGTGGCGGCCGTACGGAGACCGAGAAGACCGTCGCCGAGACGGTCGCGGCCCCGGTGACCGAGGCCGCCCCGGCGGCGCGGGCGGCCCAGGCCCCCGCGCCCGTCGAGACCCCCGCCGAGGAGACGGCTCCGCGCCGCCGCCGCGGCCGTGGCGGCCGTACGGAGACCGAGAAGGCCGTCGCCGAGGCGCCCGCCGCCCCGGCCCCGGCCTTCACCCCGCGCAAGCGGCGGGTCCGGCCCCGTCCCGAGGACACGGTGAGCTTCCAGACGGTGGAGACCGCCGCCGCCGAGCTGGCCGCCGCCCGCCGGAAGTCCGCCCCGGTCCCGGCCCAGGCGGCAGAGGCCCGCCCGGCGGGGACCGCCCCGGCGCGGACCGCTCCGGCCCAGGCCGCTCCGGCGCAGACCGCTCCGGCGGTCGAGGCCGCCGCGCCCGCCGAGGCCCCGGCCGCCGTTCCGGCGCAGGCCGTGGCCGCGCCGCCGCGCGCCCGGCGCCGGGTCACCCGCCCGGCCACCACTCCGGGCGCCGTCGTCGAGGCGGCTCCGGTCGCGGTCGAGGCCCCCGCGGCCCCGGCCGTCGAGGAGCCGGCCGCCCGCCCGCGCCGCCGCGCGGTCCGCAAGGCGTCCAGCCCCGTCACGGCCACCGCCCCCGCCGAGGCCGTCGTGGTCATCCCGGCCCCGGTCGCGGAGGCCCCGGCCCCCGCGGCTCCGGTCGTCGAGGCGCCCGCCGTCGAGGAGGCCCCGAAGGCTCCGCGCAAGCGCGCCGCCGCCAAGAAGACGGCCCCCGCCGCCACCGAGGCACCGGCCGCCGAGGAAGCCCCCA
>NZ_JBHYPS010000022.1:32041-128328 GCF_042746075.1 Streptomyces sp. NPDC058758
AAGGCCCCCCGCAAGCGGACCACCGCCAAGAAGGCCGCCCCGGCCACCGAGGCACCCGCCACCGAGGCGCCCGCCGCCGAAGAGGCCCCCAAGGCTCCGCGCAAGCGCGCCGCCGCCAAGAAGACGGCCCCCGCCGCCACCGAGGCACCGGCCGCCGAGGAAGCCCCCAAGGCCCCCCGCAAGCGGACCACCGCCAAGAAGGCCGCCCCGGCCACCGAGGCACCCGCCACCGAGGCGCCCGCCGCCGAAGAGGCCCCCAAGGCCCCCCGCAAGCGCGCCGCCGCCAAGAAGACGGCCCCCGCCGTGGCGCCGGACGCTTCGGAGCCGCAGACCGCGGCGACGACCCGTCGGCGCACGGTGAAGAAGGCCGCCGCCGAGGCTCCGGCCGAGGAGGCGCCCAAGGCTCCGCGCAAGCGGGCCCCAAGGAAGGCCGCCCCCGCCCAGCCGGAGGCGTGACACCCCGCCCGGACCTCCGGGCACGACGGCGGCCCGGCCCCTCCCCAGGGGCCGGGCCGCCGTCATCGTACCCGGGGACAGGAGACCGGGACCGGAGCCCGAAGCCGAAGCCGGGGACAGGAGACCGGGACCGGAGCCCGAGCCCGAAGCCGAAGCCGGGGGCAGGGGGCCGGGGCCGAGGACCAGGACCGGAAGCCGGCACCGGAAGCCGGGACCGGAGCCGGGGTCGGGGTCGGGGTCGGGGTCGAAGACAGGGACCGGAGCCGGGGGCCGGAGCGCCCGCTCCGGTTACAGTCCTTGCATGAGCAAGCCCCGCTCCCTGGCCCTCCCCCCGCGCACCCGGGCCCACCGTCTGGAGACCGTGCGCGGCGGCTTCGCCGTGCTCGACGCCGAGGCCGCGGGCGAGCGGCGGGGCACCGTGCTGATGCTGCCCGGCTACACCGGCAGCAAGGAGGACTTCCTGGCGCTGCTCGGGCCGCTGGGCGAGGCCGGCTACCGCGTCGTCGCCGTCGACGGACGCGGGCAGAACGAGTCGCACGGCCCCCGGGGCCGCGCCGCCTACCGCCGACGGGCGCTCGCGCTCGACGTGGTCGCGCAGGCGGTGGCGCTGCGCGACGGGCCGGTCCACCTGCTCGGGCACTCCTTCGGCGGGCTCGTCGCCCGCTCCGCCGCCGTGCTCGCCCCGCGCGCCTTCCGCTCGCTGACCCTGCTCTCCTCCGGCCCCGGCCGGGTCGCCCGGCCCCAGCGGGTCAGGATCCGGGCGCTGCGCGCCGGGCACGCCCTGCTGGCGAAGGACCGGGTGTGGCGGACCACCCGCTGGCTGGACAGCCGCGGCGAGCAGCCGGACGAGGCCGTCGACTCGGACGAGCTGGTGGGCTTCCTGCGCCGCCGCTGGATGCTGACCAAGGTCGCCCAGCTGTCCGGCGCGGGCCGGCTGCTGCTGCGCGACCCGGACGGCGAGGCCGAGCTGGCCGGCCTGACGCTGCCGGTGCACCTGGCGTACGGCTCCGAGGAGATGGTCTGGCCGCCGGCCGAGCTGGCGGCGGTCGCCGCCCGTACCGGCGCGCACCACACGGTGGTGGAGGGCGCGGGCCACTCCCCCAACGTCTCGCACCCGCGCGAGCTGGCCGAGCGCCTGGCCGCCTTCTGGCAGCGCGTGGACGCGCCGGACCGGCGGACGGCGCAGGTCAGTACTGCGCCCTGAGGTGCTGCCAGAAGCCGTCGCGCAGGGCGCGCCGGAGGCCGCCGTGGCCGCGCAGCGAGCGGCCGAGCCGGGTCTCGGCCTCGACGAGGAGGTCCTGGTCGTGACCGGCGGGGAGGTACGGATCGCCGGGCAGGAGTTCGGCGAGCCGGTCGCGGCCGCGTTCGCCGAGCCAGGTGGCGGCGATCTGGGCGCCGACGAAGCGGACCTCCTCGCGCGAGGGCGGGGGCTCCGCCTCGTTCTCGTACATCGTGACGGGGCGGCGGGTGACGTACGGCCGGCAGAAGTCGAGGTCGAAGGTGCGCTGGCTGTCGACCTCCCAGAGCAGCGCCTCGGCCTGGTTGGGGCCGTCGGCGGCCTCGATGCCCCAGAGGTGGACGCGGGCGCCGTAGCCCTGGGCGGCCTCCACGGCGGAGACCAGGTCCTCGTCGCCGCCGACGAGGGCGGCGTCGCTGATGGCGCGGTGCCGGGCGAGGGACTCCAGGTCGGTGCGGATGAGGGAGTCGACGCCCTTCTGCTGGTTGTTGGCGTTGAGGTTGCCGAGGCGGACCTTGACGTCCGGGAGTTCGGCGATGGACTGCTGCTCGGGGGTGTGGATGCGGCGGCGGGCGCCGTCGTACCAGTAGACGCGCAGCAGCCGGCTGTCGGCGAAGATCGTCCGGGCGGTGTCGATGAACGCCTCGATGAGGCCCTCGGCGTCGAGGTCGTAGGAGCGCCGGTCCTCGCTGCCGGTCACCAGCAACCCGGCCGAAGCATGGACGTAACCGGCGTCGACGAAGATGGCGTGGGTGGACGGGGTCCTGGCCACCTCGGCCAGCATCCGTCTCAGGAGCTCATTGGTGCGCTCCAGGCGGGCGTCCAGCGCGCCGAGGGCGCGCAGGGTGTCGTCGGCGGGCGGTGGCGCGGGGTTCGTGGCGTCGTTCATCGGCCCTCATTGTCCGGTGCGGGAGGGCGGCCCGCCACATCCCTTACCCGTCAGTATTTAGCCATCCGAAAATTTTCCTTAGCGTAAGGAATGTTCCGGGCGGCTCCACCGTTGGACACATACGTACGCAAGTTCTCCGCATGGAGGATCAACTCGGACGAAGGGAGAAGCCATGCGCTTCGAAATCCTGCGACTCGACGACGTCGACGGCACGCCCGTCGACTCGACCGTCGTGGACGCCGCCTCCGTCAACCGGATCGTGCAGCAGGCCGCCGCGATCGGCCAGCGCATCTGGATCCGACCCGCAGAGACCTCCGCCTCGTAACGGCGCGGGTCCACACCACGCACCGCGCCCCCGCGCGGACTCCGCTTCGGCGGAATCCGCACGGGGGCGCAGTGGTGTCCGGGCCCGGGTCAGGCGCCCCGGACGACCTGGGTGACGCCGTTGATGATCTGCTGCACGGCGATCGCGGAGAGCATCATGCCGGCGAGCCGGGTGACGAGGACGACGCCGCCGTCCTTGATGACGCGGATGATCCCGAGCGAGAAGCGCATGGCCAGCCAGAGCACGACGTGCATGGCGGCGATGGCGGTCCAGACGGAGATCTGAGCGGAGGCGCTGTCGGCGTGCTGGACGGCGAGGATCACGGAGACGATCGCGCCGGGCCCGGCGAGCAGCGGCATGCCGAGCGGGACGAGGGCGACGTTGACGTCCTTGGTCTGCTTCGGCTCGTCGGTCTTGCCGGTGAGCAGGTCGAGCGCGATGAGCAGCAGCAGGAGGCCGCCCGCGATCATCAGGGCGGGCACGGAGACGTGCAGGTAGTCCAGGATCTGCTGGCCGAGGAGGCCGAAGACGGTGATGACGCCGAAGGCGACGGCGACGGCCTGCCACGCCATCCGGCGCTGGACCTTGGCCGGGCGGCCGGAGGTCAGCGCCAGGAAGATCGGCGTGATGCCGGGCGGGTCCATGATCACGAAGAGGGTGAGGAAGAGCGAGCCGAAGACGGCGAGGTCGAACACGGTGGGGTGCCTTGCGGGTGAGGGTCGAACGGTGGGGTGGGGCCCGGACCGGAATCTGAGATTCCGGCATCGGGGCAGGAGTGCCCCGCCGCCGCACGGCGGACGTGCGGGGCCGGAGGCGGTACGGAACGGGCGCGGGGAGCGGGCCGGCGCGGCGCCCCGCCGTCACGCGACGACGGGGAGGGCGGCCGGGGCCCGGGGCCGCGGCGGTCTCCTTCGGACCGGCCCGGGGCGCGGCGCCCGGTGCGGGCGACCGCGGGGCGGAGAAGCGGGCCCGGGGACGCCGGCGGACGCGGAGACCCCGCGCGGCTGGCGCGATCCGAGGGGAAAGGCCTAGGCGCGGACTCCGCCGGCGCCGGGGACGGGGAAGGCGCCGGTCGCGCGGCGGGTGATCTCGCCGTAGATCTCGGGGTCGGTGGTGTACTCCCCGAGCCGGCAGGTCTTGCGGCTGCCGTGGTAGTCGCTGGAGCCGGTGACCAGCAGCCCCAGCTCCTTCGCGAGCCCGCGCAGCCGCGCGCGGGTGGGCTCGTCGTGGTCCATGTGGTCGACCTCGATGCCGTCGAGTCCGGCCTCGGCGAGGGCGGCGATGGCGGACTCGGGCACGACCTGGCCGCGCTTGACGGCGGCCGGGTGGGCGAAGACGGTGACGCCGCCGGCGGCCTTGACCAGCCGGATCGCGTCCGCCGGGTCCAGCTCGTGCTTCTCCACGTGGGCGCGGCCGCCGTCGGCGATCCACTCGGTGGTGAAGGCCCCGGAGACGTCGGGCACGACGCCCAGCTCGACCAGCGCCTCGGCGACGTGCGGGCGGCCCACGGAGCCGTCGCCGGCGATCCGGGCGACCTGCTCCCAGGTGACGGGGACGCCGAGCAGCCGGAGCTTGTCCACCATGGCCCGGGCGCGCGGCACCCGGTCGTCGCGGACCAGCTCGCGCTCGGCGAGCAGGGCCGGCTCCTCGGGGTCGAAGAGGTAGGCGAGCATGTGCAGGCCGATGCCGTCGAGGCGGCAGGAGAGTTCGGCGCCGGGGACGACGGTCAGCCCCTCGGGCGCGGCGGCGATCGCCTCGGCGTGCCCGCGGGTGGTGTCGTGGTCGGTGAGCGCGACGACGTCGAGCCCGGCGGCCGCCGCGTTCCGCACCAGCTCGGCGGGGGTGTCGGTGCCGTCGGACGCCGTGGAGTGGCTGTGCAGGTCGATGCGCACGACGCGGTTCTCCAGGGGCTCGGCACGGACGGACGACGCTCCAGCATAGCGGGCGCCGCGTGTCCAGATGTACGGATCCGGCACACCGGGTGCCCATTACACCCCGGGGTGTCCGACGGGCCGTCAGCCGATCAGGCGCGGGGTGAGCGCCCCGCAGGGCAGCAGCTCGACCTCGGCGCCCGCGTCGCGCAGGTCGGTGAGGACGAGTTCGTCGTACATCAGCAGCCCCGACTGCTCGGGCCAGACGATCGCCCAGAGCCAGAGCCCGCGGGCCTCGCCGGCGAAGACGGCCCGGTCGTGGGGGGTGCCGGTGACGTGCCAGAGCGGGGTGGGGCGGCCCGCGGCGAGGACCTTGGCCTGCGGCGGCTTGTCGATGGCCATGCCGGAGCCGGGGTCGGGGCCGTCGATGCCGGCGTACCGGGCGCCGAGGCCGACGCCCAGCTCCTCGGCGACGAGCAGCAGCTCGCCGATGCCGCCGAGCGGGCCGGGCCCGGAGCAGGCGACGGCGGTGGCCCGCCCGCCGCTGCGGTCGTCACCCGCGTAGGCGACGCCGGTGAAGAGCCAGCCGACGGGAAGCGGCCAGGGCATCCAGACGGGGACCTGCGAGCGGTGCACGACGACGCCGAGGGCTTCGACACTGGGCGGGACCACCGGCTGGAGCGGATGCACGGGTCCGTGTACGTCGCACTGCCAGGAGTCGGCGAAGAGTCCGGGCGCCCTGACCCGGCCACCGCACTTCGGACAACTGGGTTCGCCCCTCATAGGGCTCAACGGTCCTACCGCTCGCGCCTCCCGTCAAGGACGACCGCCCCCGACTCACCCGTCCGGCCCGAAGCGCTCACCCGCCCGTCCGCGGGACGGCGCGGAGCGGCGGCGCGCCGGCCGGGGCCGCCCCGCGCGCTCCGCCGCACCCGGCCCGGTCAGTCCAGGGCGACGGAGCCGCGCAGCGGATCGCGCAGGTCCGTGCCCCGGGCGAGCCAGCGCTCCTCCAGGGCCTGGGCGCCGTGCACGCGCTTCCAGGCGGCCTCGTTCGGGGTCATCGGCAGCAGGGGAAGGAAGCGGACCGGGTCCATCGGGTCGTCCAGCTCCAGGTCCTCCACCAGCCCGCCCGGCTCGGCGACCAGGACCGAGCTGAAGCCGGCCCCCGGCCAGAGCGGCTCGCCCACGTCCAGCGAGGCGCCGGGGGCCACGACCACGCCCTCCACCTGCGGGCTCGCGGCGAGCACCGCGAGCGGGCGCAGCACCTTGTCGGTGTCGGCGCGGCCGAGGCGCATGGTGAGGACCAGCTCGGCGCGCGGGCCCTTCACGGGGTCGGCGAGCACGGCCGTCGGGTCGGCCATCGGGGCGGCCGACATGCCGAGCGTGGCGTAGCGCACCAGGCCGGCCTCCCCGTCGACGAAGCGGAGCACCTCGATGCGGTCGGTGCCGAGGAAGGTCACCGCGGCCCGCGCGTCGGGGTCGCCCAGGGCCGTGCGGAGCCGGGCCTCGACCAGTGCAAGAACTTCTCCCATGTCGCGAGCATAGATCGCGTATGGAACGGGCAAAGTAAGGGATTGACCCTTGGTCGGCTGATAGTGTGGGCCACTGGTCGGGTTTCCCGACCGTGCGTCACACGTCATCCCTCACGAGGGACCGGCCGGAGGAGGTGGGACTGCGATGGACCGAAGTCGATCGGGCAGTACCAGCCGCTCTTCCGCCGCACCGCACCCCCGCCCGGTGCGTTCCTTCCCCCGGTGACCCCGGGTCCCTGAACCGCGGACCCCCCTTCTCCGGCATCGCGTACGACGGAAGAGCATCCCCTCTTTGCCTGTCCGAGTTGCGAACGCCGTCACCCGCGATCCGACGGTGCCGCCCGCTTTGTGGACGA
Source organism: Streptomyces sp. NPDC058758 (assembly GCF_042746075.1). Classification (NCBI taxonomy): domain Bacteria; kingdom Bacillati; phylum Actinomycetota; class Actinomycetes; order Kitasatosporales; family Streptomycetaceae; genus Streptomyces; species Streptomyces sp. NPDC058758. Next base: position 38,708 of record NZ_JBHYPS010000022.1, read on the forward strand.
CGTCCCTTCCCGTCCTCATTCCGGGTTGCGCCACGCTCGCCGACGGCCTGTCCGTGAAGGAGCACGCCCGTGTCCATGATCCGTGACCTGCGCGCCGCCGTGCGGCCCAGCCTGCGTCCGAGCCTGCGCAAGACCCCGACCACGTACACGAACTACGACCCGACGCGCGACCACTCGGCCTCCAGCGCCATCGTCGACTGCGCGGTCTACCGCGACGGCAACCGGGTCGACGACCGCGCCTGCCTCACCCCGCGCGGCGCCATGGCGCAGGTGCGGGAGTCCGGCGGCTTCGCGTGGATCGGGCTGCACGAGCCGACCGAGGCCGAATTCGCCGGTATCGCCGCCGAGTTCGGGCTGCACCCGCTCGCCGTCGAGGACGCCGTCCACGCCCACCAGCGGCCCAAGCTGGAGCGGTACGACGACACCCTCTTCACCGTCTTCAAGACGATCCACTACGTCGAGCACGCCGAACTCACCGCCACCAGCGAGGTGGTGGAGACCGGCGAGCTGATGTGCTTCACCGGCCCCGACTTCGTCATCACCGTCCGGCACGGCGGCCAGGGCTCCCTGCGCAACCTCCGGCACCGCCTCCAGGGCGAGCCCGAACTCCTCGCCAAGGGCCCCTCCGCCGTCCTGCACGCCCTCGCCGACCACGTCGTCGACGGCTACATCGCCGTGGCCGACGCCGTCGAACTCGACATCGACCAGCTGGAGATCGACGTCTTCTCGCCGGCCGCGAAGGGCTCCACGCGCGGCACGGACACCGGCCGGATCTACCAGCTCAAGCGCGAGGTGCTGGAGTTCAAGCGGGCCGTCACCCCGCTGCTGCGCCCGATGCAGCTGCTCAGCGAGCGGCCCATGCGGCTGGTCGACCCGGACATCCAGAAGTACTTCCGGGACGTCGCCGACCACCTCGCCCGCGTCCAGGAGCAGGTCGTCGGCTTCGACGAGCTGCTGAACTCGATCCTCCAGGCCAACCTGGCGCAGGCGACCGTCGCGCAGAACGAGGACATGCGCAAGATCACCTCGTGGGCGGCGATCGTCGCCGTCCCCACGGCGGTCTGCGGCGTGTACGGCATGAACTTCGACCACATGCCGGAGCTGCACTGGAAGTACGGCTACCCGATGGTGCTCGGCGGCATCGCCGTCATCTGCTTCGCCATCCACCGCACCCTCAAGCGCAACGGCTGGCTGTAGGCGCCTCCCGCTAGGCTTCGGGCCATGACTGAAGAGCTGTTCCTCGTCGAGGAGGCCACGAAGAAGTCCGGCCTCGTGTGGGTCCGGGGGACCGGGCCCGCCCGGGCGCTCTGGCACGTCTGGCACGACGGCGCCGCCCACGTGGTCGGCGACGGCCCCGGCGAGCAGCCGCTGCCCGGCCTCGCCGACGGCGCCACCGCCGAGGTCACCGTCCGCAGCAAGGACAAGGGCGGCCGGATCGTGTCCTGGACGGCCGCCGTCCGCCAGCTCTCGCCCGGCACCGAGGAGTGGGACGCGGCCGTCGCCGAGCTGAAGGGCAAGCGGCTCAACGCGCCCGACGGCGAGGCCATGCCCGAGCGCTGGGCGCGCGAGTGCCGCGTCCTGCGCCTCGACCCGCGCTCCGCCACCACCGACCTCCCGGACGGCTCCCTCGCGGCCGTCCCCCTCCCCTCCGGCGCGACCACCCGCCGCCCGGTGCCGGCCGCCCTGCCCAGGCTCCTCCTCGGCCGGAAGCGGAAGCGGCGCTCCTAGGCCATCTCTTTCGGATCTTGCCGGGCTCGCGACGCCTGGCACGCACGCTCGCCGCGTTGTCGTCGGTCGCCGATGCTCCGCATGGTCTCCCTCCTCCGCCTTGCGATCGCACGCACCAGACGCCGCTCCCTGACCCGGCCTGATCCGAAAGAAACGGCCTAGCCCTCCGGCAGACCTGCCGGGGCCGTGCCGAAGGGGTTGTCGACGGCGTAGCGCCAGCGGCCGTCCGCGCCCCGGCGGACCACGTCGGTGGCGGTGCCCCCGACGCGCACCGGCCGGCCGTCGGGTCCCGTGCCCTCGATCAGCCAGTCGACGAGGAGCAGCGCCAGGTCGCCGGTGGCGTACACCCGGCGCGGACGGACCGCGATCGGGACGCCGAGCGCCTGGAGCCGCGCGTTGGCGGCGTGCAGCGCGGGGCCGGCGAGCGGGTCGCCGTCCGGGCCCGCGGCCAGGACCGCGCCCTCCTCGTAGAGTCCGGCGAGGGCCGCCGGGTCGCCGCTGTTGAAACGGGCCGCGAAGACGGCGGGCACGTCCTCGGGCCGGGTCGCCGGTCCGGGCAGGGCGGCGGGTGCGGGCAGGGTGGTGGGCCCGGGCCGGACCGCCGGTTCGCGTGGGGTCGTGGACATGGGTGACGGACGTCCTTCCGTACCGGGAGAATCGGACTCCCGACACGCTAGGAGACGGTCTCGTGACTCACCGAACGGTTGGCCACCCGCCGGGGCTCCCGGACGGCGACCCCCGCGCCCGCGTCGACGCGCCCGCCCCGGACTGCCCGGTGGAGATCGCCCTCGCCGCCCTCCGCGGCCGCTGGACCACTCTCGTCGTCCGCGAGCTGCTGGGCGGCGAGCGGAGCTACAGCGAGCTGCGGGAGGCGCTGCCGAGGCTCTCCGACAAGGTGCTGTCGGAGCGGCTGGCGCAGCTCGCCGGGGCGGGGGCGGTGGTCCGCGAGCGGCGCCCCGGCTGGCCGCCCACCGTGCGGTACGGGCTCACGCCGCGCGGGCGGGAGCTCGGCCCGGTGCTCCAGGCCCTGTGGGACTGGGGCGCGGCCGGCGGCTGAGCCCCGTTCAGGTCCGGGGCAGCTGGCGGCCGTAGTCGAGGGTCTCCTCGCGGCCCGGCGCGGCCAGCGGGAAGTCCTTGTCCCACTCGGAGAGCAGGACGAGGCCCGCGCCGCCGCCGCGGGCGAACTGGAGGGGGTACGGAGAGCCCTCCAGGGCCACGTCGAGGGTGCCGCCCTCGCCGCCCTCGCCGCCCTTCACCTTCACCGTGCGGACGCCGCCGACCCGGTCCCGGTCGCCCTTGACGACGTCGCCGTGCAGCCCGATCAGGCCGCGCAGCAGCTGGTCCATCTCGGTGAAGCCGCGCAGCTGCTTGTACGAGGGGTCGTCGGCGGGCACCTTCACGTACTTGTCGTCCAGCTTGTCGGCGGCCTCCGTGCCGGCCTCGCTGGGCTCGTCGCCGCCCTCCTCGTGCGTCCAGAAGCCGGCGTCGGCCTTGAGGTAGAGGGCGTCGCCGACCCGCAGCAGCTCGAAGGTGCTGTTCTTCGTGGTGACCGAGCCGGTGGCGCCGTCCTGCTTCAGCCGCATGTTCAGCTTGAAGGTGCCACCCTTGCTGACCAGGGTGCCGGCCAGCCGGACCGCCTTCGCCTCGTCCGCCGCCGTGCGGGCCTTCCGCTCGATCTCCGGCGCCGACAGCTTCCCCACGCCGTTCGTGCCCGCGTCGGGGTCGGGCTCGGCCGCGCAGGCCGTCAGGCCCACCGTCAGACCCGCGCACAGGGCCAGGGGCACGGCCGCCCGGCGGAAGCGGCCCGCGGGGGCCGTGCGGGCGCGTGCCGGCGGCACGGACGGGATACGCGATGACGGGGTGCGGACGGTCACCTGCGCTGCCTCTCGTTCTGCGGTGCGGGGGGGAACGGCCCGGCCGCGGACAGTCGGCGGGGGCCGCCGGAGTCGGCCGGACGGGCCGGCCGGTGCCGGTGGGGGGCGGCAGACCGCAGCGTACCCGGGCGGGTCCGGCGTCCTCGCGGCAGCCGGACGGCGGTGCTGCCGGAGCGGGGAGGAACACCTCGGGCTAGCCTGAACCATGCGAAGCCCGGCAAGGGCCCCGCACCGGCCGCGAAGCCCCCCGGGGGCGGCGCGGCGACCCGGATCGTGCGGCACCGAGGAGGCGCGAGGCATGGCGGCAGGCGCCCCCCGGATCTTCGTCTCCCACCTCGCGGGGACGGCCGTCTTCGACCCCGTGGGCGACCAGGTGGGCCGGGTCAGCGACCTGGTGGCGATGCTGCGCGTCGGCCGCCGTCCGCCCCGGCTGCTCGGGATGGTCGTGGAGGTGCTGAGCAGGCGGCGGGTCTTCGTCCCGATGACCCGGATCACCGGCGTCGAGTCCGGGCAGGTCATCACCACCGGCGTGGTCAACATGCGCCGCTTCGAGCAGCGGCCCACCGAGCGGCTCGTCCTCGGCGAACTGCTCGACCGGCGGGTCACCCTGGTCGAGACCGGCGAGGAGGTCACCGTCCTCGACATCGCCATCCAGCAGCTGCCGGCCCGCCGCGACTGGGAGATCGACAAGGTCTTCGTCCGCCGGGGCAAGGGCGGGGCGCTGCGCCGCAAGGGGGAGACGCTGACCGTGGAGTGGTCGGCGGTCACCGGCTTCTCCCTGGAGGAGCACGGGCAGGGCGCCGAGAGCCTGGTCGCCACCTTCGAGAAGCTCCGCCCCGCGGACCTCGCCAACGCCCTGCACCACCTCTCCCCCAAGCGGCGCGCCGAGGTCGCCGCGGCCCTCGACGACGACCGGCTCGCCGACGTCCTGGAGGAGCTGCCGGAGGACGACCAGGTGGAGATCCTGGGCAAGCTGAAGGAGGAGCGGGCCGCCGACGTCCTGGAGGCGATGGACCCGGACGACGCCGCCGACCTCCTCAACGAGCTGCCGGAGGACGAGAAGGAACGGTTGCTCACCCTGATGCGGCCGGACGAGGCGGCCGACGTGCGCCGGCTGATGTCGTACGAGGAGCGGACGGCGGGCGGTCTGATGACGACCGAGCCGATCGTGCTGCGCGCGGACGCCACGGTGGCCGACGCGCTGGCCCGGGTCCGCCAGCAGGACCTGTCGCCGGCGCTCGCCGCGCAGGTGTACGTGTGCCGGCCGCCGGACGAGACGCCGACCGGGAAGTACCTGGGCACGGTCCATTTCCAGCGGCTGCTGCGCGACCCGCCGTTCACGCTGGTCGGCTCGCTGGTCGACAGCGACCTGCCGCCGCTCGGACCGGACACCGCGCTGCCGGCCGTGACCAGCTACTTCGCCGCGTACAACCTGGTGGCGGCGCCGGTGGTGGACGAGAGCGGCTCGCTGCTCGGCGCGGTCACCGTCGACGACGTGCTCGACCACCTGCTGCCGGAGGACTGGCGGGAGACGGAGTTCCACGAGGAGGGGGTGAACGGTGGCTGAGCGCGCTCAGGACCGGGAGCGCGAGCGGGAGCGCCCGGTCTCCCGGATCCGGCTCGACCTGCCGAGCGAGCGGCGGTACCGGCTGCTGCCGGAGTACGACCCCGAGGCCTTCGGGCGGCTCTCGGAGCGGATCGCCCGCTTCCTGGGGACGGGCCGCTTCCTGGTCTGGATGACCCTGACGGTGGTCGTCTGGATCGGGTGGAACGTCTTCGCCCCGGCGTCGCTGAGGTTCGACGAGTACCCCTTCATCTTCCTGACGCTGGCGCTGTCCCTGCAGGCCTCGTACGCGGCCCCGCTGATCCTGCTGGCGCAGAACCGGCAGGACGACCGGGACCGGGTGAACCTGGAGCAGGACCGCAAGCAGAACGAGCGGTCGATCGCCGACACGGAGTACCTGACCAGGGAGATCGCGGCGCTCCGGATGGGGCTCGGCGAGGTCGCCACCCGCGACTGGATCCGCTCCGAACTGCAGGACCTGGTGAAGGAACTGGAGGAGCGCGGACGGGAACGCGATCTATTCCCGCAGGACGGCGAGCGGCGGAGTGACGTACCCGACCGTTGACGGCCCTTTCATAGCCACGTGGTCGTCGCCGTACCATCAGTCCTATGGCTACGGAAGACGCGGTGCTCGAAGCACTGGCGACGGTGAACGACCCCGAGATCAATCGTCCGATCACGGAACTCGGCATGGTCAAGTCGGTGGAGATCGGACCGGACGGCAGGGTCGCGGTGACGGTCTACCTGACGGTCTCCGGCTGCCCGATGCGCGACACCATCACGCAGCGCGTCACCGAGGCCGTCGCGCGCGTCGAGGGCGTCACCGGCGTCGAGGTGACGCTGGACGTGATGAGCGACGAGCAGCGCAAGGAGCTGGCGGCGGCGCTGCGCGGCACCACCGCCGAGCGCGAGGTGCCCTTCGCGAAGCCGGGCTCGCTGACCCGGGTCTACGCGGTCGCCTCCGGCAAGGGCGGCGTCGGCAAGTCCTCCGTGACCGTGAACCTGGCCGCCGCGATGGCCGCCGACGGCCTGAAGGTCGGTGTCGTCGACGCGGACATCTACGGCCACAGCGTGCCCCGCATGCTGGGCGCGGACGGCCGTCCGACCCAGGTCGAGAACATGATCATGCCGCCGTCGGCGAACGGCGTGAAGGTCATCTCGATCGGCATGTTCACCCCGGGCAACGCGCCGGTGGTGTGGCGCGGCCCGATGCTGCACCGCGCCCTCCAGCAGTTCCTGGCGGACGTGTACTGGGGCGACCTGGACGTCCTCCTGCTCGACCTGCCCCCGGGCACCGGCGACATCGCGATCTCCGTCGCGCAGCTGGTGCCGAACGCGGAGATCCTCGTCGTGACGACGCCCCAGCAGGCGGCGGCCGAGGTCGCCGAGCGGGCCGGCTCGATCGCGGTGCAGACCCACCAGAAGATCGTCGGCGTGGTCGAGAACATGTCGGGCCTGCCGTGCCCGCACTGCGACGAGATGGTGGACGTCTTCGGCACGGGCGGCGGCCAGCTGGTCGCGGACGGCCTGTCCCGCACCACCGGCACGACGGTCCCGGTGCTCGGCTCCATCCCGATCGACGTGCGCCTGCGCGAGGGCGGCGACAGCGGGAGGCCGGTCGTCCTCGAAGCCCCCGACTCCCCCGCCGGCGCGGCCCTGCGCGCCATCGCGGGCAAGCTCGGCGGCCGCCAGCGCGGCCTCTCGGGCCTGAGCCTGGGCATCACGCCGCGCAACAAGTTCTAGTCGCCCGCCGGCCGCGCGGGCCGCACGGCACGACGAAGGGCGCCCCCGGAGGGGGGCGCCCTTCGTCGTGCCCGGGCCGTCAGGCGTACGGCCCGAGGTCCTTGATCTGCGCGAAGCCGAGCCCGTACGCGCTCATGCCCCGCCCGTACGCCCCGATGTGCACGTCCCCGGTGGAGCCGGCCAGCACCCACCCGAACTCGGACTCGCGGTAGTGGAAGGGCACCGGCACCCCGTCGACCGGCAGCGACAGCGCGGTCCACGCGGGCCCGTCGAGGTCGTCCGCCAGCTCGAAGGCCGTCTCGGTCTGCTGGTCCAGCCAGTGGTCCCGCAGCCCGTGGTCGAGCGAGGCGGGCCAGGTGTGGGCCAGGAGCCCGGAGCCGGCCAGCCAGGCGGCGGAGGAGACGGTGGTGGCGTCGAGGACGCCCGTGCCGTCCCCGGTGCGCCGCACGGGGTTCGCGGCGACCGTCACGACGACGGCGAAGCGCTCCTTCTCCGTGCCGGCGACCTCGGACTTTATCGACGGCTCGTCACCGTGGCCCACCGAACCGTGCTGGACGGTGCCGTCCGCCGCCGTGCCGATCTGCATCAGCCGGCGGGGGCCGGTGAACGCCTCGTCCAGCCCGTACCAGGCGAAGGGTGCGCGCAGAAAGCCCTCGGCTTCCACCCGACTCGTCGTCTTCATCTCGGCCGCCTCCTCGTTCCTCCCCCGGACTCCGTCCGGGGGTACCCCCAACTCAAGGAGGATAGCGACTGGTCGGTGACCGCCCGTGTCAGGTGGCGTCGGAGTCGTACGGCGGGTGCTCGGGCGCGGCGGGCTTGTCCTGCTTCTTCAGCAGGTCGGGGGCGGAGCCGTTGACGGCGGCGGGGGCCGCGGCGGGCGTGGCGGCCGGCGCGCTCTCGCGGCCGTTGACCGCGTCGGCGACCTCGTTCATCTCCTTGCGGAGGTCGAAGGTGGAGCGCAGCTCCTTGAGCTCGCTCAGGTCCTCGTTGCCGTCGAGCTGCTTGCGGATGAAGGTCTTCGGGTTGAGGTCCTCGAACTCGAAGTCCTTGAAGTCCGGGCCGAGCTCGCTGCGGATGTCCTCCTTGGCGCTGTCGGAGAACTCCCGGATCTTCCGGATGAAGCGCGAGACGTCCTGGACGACCTTCGGCAGCTTGTCCGGCCCGAAAACGAGCACGGCGAGGACGACGAGCGTCACCAGCTCGAGTGCGCCTATGTCGCTGAACATCCGATAACTCCTTCACGCCGGACCAGCACGGCCCGGACCACGGTACCCGCCCGGACTGCCGGACGGGTACCTTGCGATGTCCGCCACATGTACCTCGGGTGCCCGGCGTGCTCAGGTGCCCTGGGCCGAGCCGAGCGTGACGGTGCGGGTCAGTTCCTTGCCGTCGCGGGTCAGGGTGAGGGCGAGCGCGTCGCCGGGGCGGTGGGCGCGGATCTTCACGATCAGCTCCTCGCCGTTGTGGACCCGCTGGCCGTCGACCTTGGTGATGACGTCGCCGGGGCGCAGTCCGGCCTTGGCGGCGGGCCCGTCGGGGGTGACGGACGGGGTGCCGTCCTTGCCCTTGTCGCCGACGCGGGCGCCGTCGCCGTTGAACTGCATGTCGAGGCTGACGCCGATGACCGGGTGGGTGGCCTTGCCGGTGTTGATGAGCTCCTCGGCGACCCGCTTGCCCTGGTTGACGGGGATGGCGAAGCCGAGGCCGATGGAGCCGGCCTGGCCGCCGCTGCCGCCGTCCCCGTCGCCGGAGCCGCCGGCGGCGCGGATGGCGCTGTTGATGCCGATGACGCGGCCCTTGCCGTCGAGGAGGGGGCCGCCGGAGTTGCCCGGGTTGATGGGCGCGTCGGTCTGGAGGGCGTCGACGTAGGAGATGTCGCTGCCGTCGCCCTTCTCGCCGCCGGCGGTGATCGGGCGCTCCTTGGCGCTGATGATGCCGGAGGTGACGGTGTTGGAGAGGTCGAAGGGGGCGCCGATGGCGACGACGGGGTCGCCGACGCGGACGTCGTCGGAGTTGCCGAGCGGGAGGGGCTTGAGGCCGCGGACGCCGCTGACCCGGACGACGGCGAGGTCGTAGCCGGTGTCCTTGCCGATGAGCTTGGCGGAGGCGGTCTCGCCGCTGGAGAAGGTGACGGTGATGTCGCCGGAGGCGGCGGCGGCGTCGACGACGTGGTTGTTGGTGAGGATGTGGCCCTTGTCGTCGAGGACGAAGCCGGTGCCGGTGCCGGAGGAGCCGCCGCCGCTGACGTGGAGGGTGACGACGCCGGGCAGGGCGCGGGCGGCGATGCCGGCGACGCTGTCGGGGGCGCGGTCGGTGCTCCCGCCCTCGGCCTGCGGCAGCTCGACGGCGCCGGCGATGCCGCCGTTGCGCTCGACGTAGGCGCCGATGCCGCCGCCGATGACTCCGGTGAGCAGGGCGAAGGCGAGGGCGCCGACGAGTGCGAGGCCGCGCCGGGACTTCTTCCGCGCGGGCGGCGGTACGGCTCCGGGGCCGGCGCCCCAGGGGTCGTACTGGCCCCAGGCGTGCGGGGCCACGGGGCCCTGCGGGGGCGGGACGGCTCCCTGCGGGGGCACGGCGGGGTGCGGGGCCTGGACGGACGCGGCAGGGTGCTGCACGGGCGGCGCGGGGGCCCACGGCCCGGGCTCGCCGTAGGGCGGCGTCCGGTACTCGTCGGGCTCGTGCAGCGGCTGCGCCGCGGGCGGCACCACCGGGGCGGCCGGCTCGGCGGGGGGTACGGGCTCCGCCGCCGCGGCGGGCTCGGCGGCGACCGGCTCGGCCGGTGCGGCTTCCGCCGGGGCGGGTGCCACCGGAACTGCTTCCGCCGGAGCGGGCGCGGCCGGGGCGGGTTCCTTCGTCATGTCGACCCGGGGGGCGGCGGGCGCCTCCGCGGCCGGCTCCGGCGCGGCGGAGTCGGCCGGGTCCGGGGCCTGGAGGGGGAAGTCGTCCTCCTCCGCCGGGGACGGCGCGGGTATGCGCGCCGCCTCCGGGGGCGTCGAGGGCCGGCTCCACCAGTTCGGCTTCCCGTCGTTCATGTTCTCCCCGCAACCGCTGACCCGTGAGCGCCCCGGTGTTCGGGCGCTCTGACCGAGGATTCAACCAGGTCGGGGTCAGCGGGGGGAGCCCGGCGGGATGCCGGGCGGGCTGGGGGCCGGACTGGGTGCCGGGCCGAGGGCCGGCTGGAGGGCGGAGGCCGTCGCGCGTATGAACGGCGAGAGCGCGAAGAGCGACTGCGTCTGCACCGCCCGGAGCCGTACGGCCGCCATCGGACCGGCCCGGTCCAGGTCCGCAGGGACGGCCCCCGAGGGGACGGTCCCGCCCGGGACCAGCGGGGCGCTGCCGAGGGCCTGGGCCCCGCCGGCGGAGCGCTCCGAGCGGTCCGAGCGGCCGGTCGCGGCGCCGGAGGCGGAGCCGGGGCCCGCGGAGGCGCCGGCGCGCAGCGGGGTGACCGCGCTGCCGGTGCCCTGTCCGCCGCGGGCGGTGGTGCTGAGGGTGCTGTCGACGGGGAGGGCGCCGCCGAGGGCGATGGCCGCGAAGGAGACCGCGCCGGCGGCGGCGACGGCGAAGCGCCGGCCGCGTCCCGACGGGGTGACGGCGTGGACCCGGAAGCCGGTGGGGCCGTCGGGCGCTGCGGGGGTCGCGGTGGCGAAGCCGTCGCTCTTCACGCCGCCGGCTTCGAGGAGCTGCTCCAGCGGGGAGCGCCCGGACCCGCCCGGGTCGCCGGGGCCGCCGGGCAGGCCCTGGAGGCGGGCGAGGAAGCCCTCGGAGGGCTGCGGGGCGCCGCTGGAGGCGAAGACGCTCTTCAGGGCGCGCTGGGCGTCGGCCTCGGCCTTGCAGCGGGCGCAGGTGGCGAGGTGGGCGAGCACGCGCTCGCGGGCGTCGTGACCGAGCTCGCCGTCGACGAGCGCGGCGAGCCGGTCCCCGAGGTGGTGCTCCGCGGGGCTCGGGGACGGGGGACGGGTGCCGCTCACGCTGTCCCGGCCTCCCATCCGACGGTGGCCAGGGCGCGCTCCGCCCGGGCCTCGGGCGAGCGGTGCTTGAGCGCCTTGCGCAGGTGGGAGCGGCCGCGGTGGATCCGGCTGCGGACGGTGCCGAGCTTCACGCCGAGGGTCGCGGCGATCTCCTCGTACGAGAGCCCCTCGATGTCGCAGAGGACGACGGCGGCGCGGAACTCGGGCGCCAGGGTGTCGAGGGCCTGCTGGACGTCGGCGTCGAAGTGGGTGTCGTTGAACACCTGCTGGGGGGAGGGCTCCCGGCTGGGGAGCCGCTCGGCGGCGTCGTCGGCGAGCGCGTCGAAGCGGATGCGCTGCTTGCGGCGGACCATGTCGAGGAAGAGGTTGGTGGTGATGCGGTGCAGCCAGCCCTCGAAGGTGCCGGGGGTGTAGGTCGACAGCGAGCGGAAGACGCGGACGAAGACCTCCTGGGTGAGGTCCTCGGCGTCGTGCTGGTTGCCGGTGAGGCGGTAGGCCAGGCGGTAGACGCGACCGCTGTGCGTGCTGACGATCTCCTCCCAGGTGGGCGGAGTCCACGCCTGCGATTCCGCATCCGATGCGAAGGTCGCGGTGGTCGGTGCGGTGTCGGTGGTGTGGAGCTTGTCAGCGGTGTCGGTCACGGATTTCGGCTCACCCGCCGACCTGAGAAGACGCCGCAGCGCCCCTCTCCGATCCACAGGCGCAGCCGCACCTCCCCTATCGGCTCTGGTGGTGTCCAGTGGAGCCCCTACCATAGCCACCTCGCCCGTTAGCTCCGGATAAGAATCTTTACGCGCATTTGAATCGGCGTCGTCCGCCGGTCCCCAAGCGCGTCCCACCCCTGGTGAACGCCCGGTCCCATCTGCGGGTTCCCGCTGACAGCGGATACAGTCACCGTTGCGCCAACTAAGGGGACAGGAGAGGGCCATTACCGCCAACCGGCAGACGGACTGGGCGTTCGCCGACGCCTTTGTCGCCGAGGACGAAGCTCTGCGCTGGGCCCGGGCACGGGCCCACGAGGCAGGGCTGCCCCCGGTGTCGCCGGGCACCGGTGCGGCGCTGCGTCTGCTGGCCGCGTCGACGGACGCCAAGGCGGTGGCCGAGATCGGTACGGGCACCGGCGTGTCGGGCATCTACCTGCTGCTGGGGATGCGCCCCGACGGCACCCTGACGACGGTGGACGTGCAGCCGGAGCACCAGCAGCTCGCGAAGACGGCGTTCCGGGCGGCGGGCTTCGCCGGCAACCGGGCGCGGTTCATCCCGGGCCGGGCGCTCGACGTGCTGCCGCGGCTGGCGGACGGCGGGTACGACCTCGTGTTCTGCGACGGCGACCGCGGGGAGTACCCGGACTATCTCGCTGAATCGTTGCGCCTGCTCCGACCTGGGGGTCTGGTCTGCTTCGAGGGCGTCTTCGCGGACGGCCGCACGGTGGACTCCGGCGCCCAGCCGGGCGAGGTGCAGCGGGTCCGCGAGCTGCTGCGCACGGTCCGGGAGAGCTCCCAGCTCCTCCCGACGCTGCTGCCGGTGGGCGACGGCCTGCTCTGCGCGGTCCGGCGCGGCTGAACCGCCCCTGGCCGGCCCCGGCATGCCGCTGCCCCGGACGGCGGGGCCGTACCGGGGCAGCGGTGCAGGAGAACGGGGAGGGTCAGCCGACGACCTTCTTCAGGGCGTCACCGAGCGCCTCGGCCTCGTCCGGGGTCAGCTCGACCACGAGCCGACCGCCGCCTTCGAGCGGAACGCGCATGACGATGCCCCGCCCCTCCTTGGTCACCTCGAGCGGGCCGTCACCCGTCCGCGGCTTCATGGCCGCCATGCTCGTTCCCCTTCCTGAAACCAGCTCATCTCCAACCGGGCAGCTCCGTGCCACGGAGCAGCGTCACCGGCTTCGAACACATTGCTTCCAGGTCATTATCCCGCATCACAGGACCCGATGACCAACATCGTTCCGCATCGCTTGGGCAACGCGCTCTCGCAAAAGCACATATTTCGGCGTCGGGCCTGCGATACTTCGCCGCCGCGGATCGCCCCGCGGACCCCGATTCTTTGACGCAGCTCACATGGGCGGTACGGGTGATCTCCGTCATGCTGGGCGGATCAGCCCATCCACGAGACGAAGGGGTCCCGATGGCCGACACGGTCCTGTACGAAGTGAGCGACGGGCTCGCCACCATCACGCTCAACCGGCCCGAGGCCATGAACGCGCTGAACGTCGCCGCGAAGACGGCGCTGCGGGACGCGGCCGAGGCGGCCGCCGCCGACCCGGCGGTCCGCGCGGTGCTGCTGACCGCGGCGGGCGACCGGGCGTTCTGCGTCGGACAGGACCTGAAGGAGCACGTCGGCCTCCTGCTCCAGGACCAGGAGTTCGGCACGCGGGCCACGATGAACACGGTCCGGGACCACTACAACCCGATCGTCCGGGCGCTCACCGGCATGCGGAAGCCCGTGGTCGCCGCGGTCAACGGCGTCGCCGCCGGTGCCGGCTTCGGCTTCGCGCTCGCCGCGGACTACCGGATCGTCGCCGACACCGCCTCCTTCAACACCTCCTTCGCGGGCGTCGCGCTCACCGCCGACTCCGGCATGTCCTGGACGCTCCCCCGCCTCATCGGCCGCAGCCGCGCCTCCGACCTGCTGCTCTTCCCCCGCACCCTGACCGCCCAGGAGGCGTACGACCTGGGCATCGCCAACCGCCTGGTGCCAGCCGCCGACCTCCCCGCCGAGGCCCTGAAGCTGGCCCGGAAGCTCGCCGAGGGCCCCACCGTCGCCTACGCGGCCCTCAAGGCCTCCGTCGACTATGGCGCCGACCACTCCCTCGACGAGGCCCTCGACAAGGAGGACGAGCTCCAGACGCTCGCCGGCGCCTCCGAGGACCACACCATCGCGGTCCGCGCCTTCCTCTCCAAGGAGAAGCCCCGCTACCTCGGCAGGTGAGGGACCGGGGCGGGTGCTACCGCCCGCCCCGGGACGCGCAGTCCGCGAGGTGGTCGTCGACCAGGCCGCAGGCCTGCATCAGGGCGTAGGCCGTCGTCGGGCCGACGAAGCGGACGCCCTTCTTCTTGAGGGCCTTCGACAGGGCCGTGGACTCGTCGGTGACCGCCGGGACGTCCGCGAGGGTGCGGGGGACGGGGCGGGTCGCCGGATCGGGGGCGTACGACCAGATCAGGGCGTCGAGGTCGCCGGGGGCCCAGTCGGTGAGCAGCTTCGCGTTGGCGAGCGTGGCGTCGATCTTGGCCCGGTTGCGGATGATGCCCTCGTCGGCGAGGAGCCGCTCGCGGTCGGCGTCCCCGAAGGCGGCGACGGACTCGATGCGGAACCCCGCGAAGGCGCGCCGGAAGCCCTCCCGGCGGCGCAGGATCGTGATCCACGACAGGCCCGACTGGAAGGCCTCCAGGCAGAGCCGTTCGAAGAGGGCGTCGTCGCCGCGGACCGGGCGGCCCCACTCCTCGTCGTGGTAGGCGGTGTAGTCCTCGGCGGAGAGGCCCCAGGGGCAGCGCGGCAGCCCGTCGGGGCCGGGGATCGCGCCGGCGGTCATCGCTCGTCGCCCTCCGCCGCCCCGCCGCCGGCCGGCGCGCCCGCGAGGGCTGCCTCCAGCTCCGCGATCCGGGCGTCGCGCTCGGCGAGTTCGGCGGCGAGCCGGTCCAGGACGTCGTCGACGTCCTCCATCCGGTAGCCGCGGGCGGCGACCGGCAGCCGCAGCGCCTCGACGTCGGCGCGGTCGACCGGGCGGCTCAGCGGCAGCGGGTCCACCAGCTGCTCGGGGGCCGCGTCGGGCAGCACCTCGCTGTCACCGCCGCCGACCACGGCGAGGGTCACGGCCGCGACGACCACGACCATCGTGATGAGCAGAAACCAGAACACCAGCGCGCCTCTCCCGGAATGGAAAACGTCCCGTGCCGATCGTGCCATGCGCCACCGGCGGTTAGGGTCACAGACGACTGCACAGGACGCCGTCGACCGGTCGCGAGGGAGGACATAAGGGATGCTGCGCTTGGGACGGCGGGAATTCGGGCCGCACGAACCGGTGATCATGGCGATCGTGAACCGGACCCCCGACTCCTTCTACGACCGGGGCGCGACCTTCCGCGACGAGCCGGCGCTCGACCGGGTCGAGCAGGCGGTCGCCGAGGGGGCCGCGATCATCGACGTCGGCGGGGTCAAGGCCGGTCCCGGCGAGGAGGTCACGGCCGAGGAGGAGGCCCGCCGCACGGTGGGCTTCGTCGCGGAGGTCCGCCGCCGCCACCCCGACGTGGTGATCAGCGTGGACACCTGGCGGGCGGACGTCGGCGAGGCGGTCTGCGAGGCCGGCGCGGACGTGCTGAACGACGCGTGGGGCGGGGTCGACCCCCGGCTCGCGGAGGTCGCCGCGCGGTACGGCGCGGGCCTCGTCTGCACCCACGCGGGCGGCGCCGAGCCGCGGACCCGCCCTCACCGGGTGGAGTACGAGGACGTGATGGCCGACGTCCTGCGGGTCACCGTGGGCCTCGCCGAGCGGGCGGTCGCGCTGGGCGTGCGGCGGGACGGGATCATGATCGACCCGGGTCACGACTTCGGGAAGAACACCCGGCACAGCCTGGAGGCGACGCGCCGCCTCGACGAGATGGCCCGGACGGGCTGGCCGGTCCTCGTCTCGCTGTCGAACAAGGACTTCGTCGGGGAGACGCTGGACCGCCCGGTGAAGGAGCGGCTGCTGGGGACCCTGGCGACGACCGCGGTGTCCGCGTGGCTGGGGGCGCGGGTGTACCGGGTGCACGAGGTCGCCGAGACGCGCCAGGTGCTCGACATGGTGGCGTCCATCGCCGGACACCGCCCGCCCGCCGTCGCCCGGCGCGGGCTGGCCTAGGCCTTCTCTTCCGGCGCCCGCAGGGCCCGCGGCGGCCGGCACGCGCGCTCGCCGCGTCGTCGCCGGTCGCCGGTGCCCCTTCCCCGGGCTCTCGGCTTCGCTCGAGCAGGGGAGACCCCACCGCCTCCCTCCTCCGCCTCGCGGCCGCACGCACCGGACGACGCCCCCCGACCCGGCCCGATCCGAAGGAAACGGCCCGGGCGGGCGGGTGCGGGGGGGGTGCCCGCGGTGGGCTCCCTCCCCGCGACGGCCCTTTCCGGCCGTCGCGCGTGCGGTCGCGCCGGGCGGGGCCGCGGCCCGGACGCCGGCGGGGGCGGAGCTACCTGCCGACCTCCTTCGTCACCAGCGCCACCGCCTCGTCCACGTCGTCCGTGACGTGGAAGAGGAGCAGGTCGCGCTCGGACGCCTTGCCGCCGGCGACGACCGAGTCCTTCAGCCAGTCGACGAGCCCCTTCCAGTACGCGCTGCCGAACAGCACGATCGGGAAGCGGGTCACCTTGCGGGTCTGCACCAGGGTCAGCGCCTCGAAGAGCTCGTCGAGGGTGCCGAGGCCGCCGGGCAGGACGACGAAGCCCTGCGCGTACTTCACGAACATCGTCTTGCGGACGAAGAAGTACCGGAAGTTCACGCCGATGTCGACGTGCTGGTTGAGCCCCTGCTCGAAGGGGAGCTCGATGCCGAGGCCGACCGAGACGCCCTTCGCCTCCCGGGCGCCCTTGTTGGCCGCCTCCATGGCGCCCGGGCCGCCGCCCGTGATCACCGCGAAGCCCGCCTCGACCAGCGCCCGGCCGAGCCGCACGCCCGCCTCGTACTCCGGCGAGTCCGGCTTCGTGCGGGCCGAGCCGAAGACGCTGATCGCGCTCGGCAGTTCGGCGAGCGCCCCGAAGCCCTCCACGAACTCGGACTGGATCCGCATGACCCGCCACGGGTCGGTGTGCACCCACTCCGAGTCGCCCTCGGTGTCGAGCAGCCGCTGGTCCGTGGTGCCCGGCTGGACCTGGTCCCTCCGCCTCAGCACCGGTCCAAGGCGCTGCTCCTCCGGCTTCGCCGTTCCCTCGGGAATGCCCATGGCCTGCTCCCTCCGCCGATCCACGATCTTTGCTGTGGGGTCAGCGTAGGACCAGAGAGGTGACGAAACGCGAAATTACGGGAGACGGGCGGTCAGCCAGTCGTGGAGCCGTGCCTCGCAGTGGTGGATCCGGTCGGTGTGCACGTGCTCGTCGCGCTTGTGCGCGTAGATCGGGTCGCCGGGGCCGTAGTTGACCGCGGGCACGCCGAGCGCGCTGAACCGGGAGACGTCGGTCCAGCCGAACTTGGGCATCGCGGTGCCGCCGACGGCCTTCATGAACGCCTCGGCGGCCGGGTGGGAGAGGCCGGGCAGCGCGCCGGGGCTCTCGTCGTCGACGACGAACTCGGCGACGTCGCAGTCGGCGAAGACCTCGCGGACGTGCGCCAGCGCCTCGGCCGGGGAGCGGTCGGGGGCGTACCGGTAGTTGACCGTGACCGAGCAGGCGTCGGGGATGACGTTGGTGGCGACGCCGCCCTGGATCGCGACCGCGTTGAGCCCCTCGTGGTACTCCAGGCCGTCGATGACCGGCTTGCGCGGCTCGTAGGCGGCGAGGCGGGCGAGGATCGGCGCGGCGGTGTGGATGGCGTTGGAGCCCATCCAGGAGCGGGCGGAGTGGGCGCGCTCGCCGGCCGTGCGCAGGATGACGCGGAGGGTGCCCTGGCAGCCGCCCTCGACCTGGCCGTCGGAGGGCTCCAGGAGGACCGCGAAGTCGCCCTCCAGCCACTCGGGGTGGGCGGCGGCGATCTTCCCGAGGCCGTTGAGGTCGGCGGCGACCTCCTCGTTGTCGTAGAAGACGAACGTGAGGTCGCGGTTGGGCTCGGGGACGGTGGCGGCGATCCGCAGCTGCACGGCGACGCCGGACTTCATGTCGGAGGTGCCGCAGCCCCACAGGACGCCGTCCTCGTCGAGCCGGGAGGGCACGTTGTCGGCGATCGGCACGGTGTCGATGTGGCCGGCGAGGACGACCCGCTCGGAGCGGCCGAGGTTCGTGCGGGCGACGACGTTGTTGCCGTAGCGGTCGACGGCGAGGTGCGGCAGGGCCCGCAGGGCCTGCTCGATGGCGTCGGCGAGCGGCTTCTCGGTCCCGCTGACGGACGCGAAGTCGACGAGGTCGGCGGTGAGCTCGGCCCCGTCCCTGGTGAGGTCGAGCGGGGTCTCCTGGGCAGTCTCCTGCGGGGTGATGTCAGCCATATGCCGACCCTAACCCGGCCTCCAGTACGGTGGGCCCCGTGTCCGACTCCCCCCGCCCCGCCCGTCGCGGCCGACTCGCCCGTTCGGCCGCCGCCCTCGCCGTCCTGTGCGGCCTCGCGGCGTACATCGCCGTCCACCAGGTGACCGGGAGCAAGGGCGCGCCCCGGTGCGCCGTGGGGAGCGGGGACAACCGGTACGAGTTCACCCCCGAGCAGGCGTCGAACGCGGCGACGATCGCGGCCGTGGGCACGTCCCGGGGGCTGCCGGAGCGGGCCGTGACGATCGCGCTGGCGACCGCGCTCCAGGAGTCGGCGCTGCGGAACATCGAGCACGGCGACCGGGACTCGCTCGGCCTCTTCCAGCAGCGGCCGTCGATGGGCTGGGGCACGCCGGAGCAGATCATGGACCCGGTGTACTCGGCCTCGAAGTTCTACGAGGGCCTGGAGAAGGTCCCGGGCTATTCGCGGATGCCGCTGACGGTGGCGGCGCAGAAGGTCCAGAAGAGCGGCTTCCCGCAGGCGTACGCCAAGCACGAGCCGGACGCGACGCTGCTGTCGGCGGCGCTGACCGGCCGGACGCCGGCCGCGCTCTCCTGTACGGCGGACGTGAAGGAGGGACGCCCCGGCGATCCCGCGTTCGTCCGCACGGAGCTGGTGCGGGCCTTCGGCGATTCCGCGGCCCCCACCTCCGTCTCCGGCGGCGCCAGCGCGGGGCGCTCCGCCGCGGAGCCCGTCGACCTGGTGGTGCCCGTCCGGGGCGCGGACCGGCGCGGCTGGGAGCTGGCGCAGTGGGCGGTGGCGCGGGCGGCGACGCTGCGGGTCGCCGAGGTCGCGTACGGGGGCAAGGTGTGGCGGGCGGACGACTCGGGCGGCGGCTGGGAGGCGGCCCCCGGCGACGCCGCCCGGCCCGCGTCGGTCCGTCTCCGCCTCACCCGCTGACCCCCGCTCCTCCTCGCGAACGCGGGCCGCGGTGGGTGGACACGCGTGCGAGGGGTCGTTCCTTGTGGGGAACGGAGGGCGGCGGGAGAGAGCCGGGGCACCCGGGGCCGGAGCGAGGCGCGGGAGGCTTGGGGGGCAAGGGGAGAGACGGTTCGGCAGGCGACGGCCGGCGGCGGCGTTCGTCCGCTTTCCTCCCCACCCGACAATACGACGCATTGCCCAGCCTTTACCTTCGCCGCCCGCAACCTCCCCCGCCCCCGCCTCGGTTGTGCAGCCCGCAAACGCAACGCAACCGTCGAAGGAGCACCATGTCCCTCCCCCTGACCCGCCGGATCGCCCGCGCCGCCCTGATCGTCGCGGCCGGCGCAGCCCCCGTGGTCGGTGCGGCCGGCTCCGCGAGCGCCCTGGACCACGGCCTCGCGCCGGCCGGCGCCCTCGGCGGCCTGACCGCCCTCGACGCGGCGGACGCGGGCTCGGCCGTCGACGGCGCCGCCCGGACCACGACCGGGGTGGCCGGCGCGACCGGCGGCCAGGCCGTCGGCACCGCCGTCCCGGCGGCCGGCAAGGCCGTGGGCGCGGCCGGCAAGACCGCCACCCCGGCGGCGCAGAAGATCGCCGGCGAGACCGCGGGCGGCGCCGGCCAGGCGCTGGGCCAGACGGCCGGTGCCGCCGCCGACAGCGCCGGCTCCACCCCCGCCGGCGGCGCGCTGGGCGGCGCCCCGGCCGGCCAGATGCTCGGCGGCCTGCCCCTCGGCTGAGCCGGCGGCGGTACGCGGAAGGGCCCGGGCGCGTGAGCGGCCCGGGCCCTTCGGTGTGTCCCGCGCGGTCAGCCGAGGCGCTTGACGGCCGCCTCGACGCGCTCGTCCGTCGCCGTGAAGGCCACCCGCACGAAGCGGGCGCCCGCCTCGCCGTAGAAGTCGCCCGGGGCCACCAGGACGCCCTTCTCCGCGAGGTACGCCACCGTGTCCCAGCAGGGCTCGTCGCGGGTCGCCCACAGGTACAGGCTCGCCTCGGAGTGCTCGATGCGGAAGCCGTGGGCCTCCAGGGCCGCCTTCAGGGCGGCGCGCCGGGCCGCGTACCGCTCGCGCTGCTCCGCGACGTGCGCGTCGTCGCCGAGGGCGGCGACCGTGGCGGCCTGGACCGGCGCCGCGGTCATCATGCCGCCGTGCTTGCGGATCTGGAGCAGCTCGCCGAGGACGGCCGCGTCGCCGGCGACGAACGCCGCGCGGTAGCCCGCCAGGTTGGAGCGCTTGGAGAGCGAGTGGACGGCGACGATCCCCTCGTACGAGCCGCCGCTGACGTCCGGGTGCAGGACCGACACCGGGTCGGCCTCCCAGCCCAGTTCGAGGTAGCACTCGTCGGAGAAGACGAGGACGCCGTGCTCGCGGGCCCAGGCCACGATCCGGGCCAGTTCGTCCTTCGGCAGGACCTCGCCGGTCGGGTTGGACGGGGAGTTGAGCCAGAGCAGCTTCAGGCCGGCCGGGTCGAGCTCGGTCGGGTCGTCGTAGACGACCGCCTCCGCGCCGCAGAGCCGCGCGCCGACCTCGTAGGTCGGGTAGGCGAGCCGCGGGTAGGCCACCTTGTCGCCGGCGCCGAGTCCCAGCTGGGTCGGCAACCAGGCGACGAGCTCCTTGGAGCCGACCACGGGCAGCACGTTCTCGTGGGCGAAGCCGGTCGCGCCGAGGCGCCGCTCGCACCAGCCGGTGAGCGCGTCGCGCAGCGCGGGCGTGCCCCAGACCGTCGGATAGCCGGGCGAGTCCGCCGCGGCCACCAGGGCCTCCTGGATCAGTGCGGGGACCGGGTCGACCGGCGTGCCGACCGACAGGTCCACGATCCCGTCCGGGTGCGCCAGGGCCGTCTTCTTGTACGGCTCCAGCTTGTCCCAGGGGAAGACGGGCAGGCGCGAAGAGACTGCGCTCACGGGTTGGCTCACTTCCTCGTACGTACGCGATACGCCTCGGTCCCGTACGGCGGCGGAGCCGTACGGGACCGAGAGCGGGTGCAACGAAAGATCAGCCGTTCTGCGGCGGCAGGGCGGCGATGAAGGGGTGGTCGCGGTCGATCTCGCCGAGCTTGGAAGCGCCACCGGGCGAACCCAGGTCGTCGAAGAACTCGACGTTCGCCTTGTAGTAGTCCTTCCACTCCTCCGGGGTGTCGTCCTCGTAGAAGATCGCCTCGACCGGGCACACCGGCTCACAGGCTCCACAGTCGACGCACTCGTCCGGGTGGATGTAGAGAGATCGCTTGCCCTCGTAGATGCAGTCGACGGGGCACTCCTCGATGCAAGCCTTGTCCTTGACGTCGACACAAGGCTGCGCGATGACGTAGGTCACGCTGTCGTTCCTCCTCGGTAGGGCTGGTCTGCGCGGGAGCGCGGTGTCGTCGATGCCCGCACCTAGTATCTCCGTTCTTGGGGGCGATCCGAACAGGAGGGGCGGAGAAGCTGTGGAAATCACCGGCGGAGGGCGACTTGAGGTCCGTGTCACCAGGGCTGACGTGGGAAAACGTGTCTCCGTTCGGTATGTGACGGACTCCGCGTCGGCGGGTGGGCGCTTCACCGACGCGGTCGGGGTTCTCACATCATGGGACGAGAGTGTGCTCACGATCACACGAAAGAGCGGCGAGTCCGTCCGGATCCCGGAACTCCGGCTGGTCGCGGGCAAGATCGTGCCCCCCGCGCCCGCCCGCCGCAGGGGCCCCGCCGCCACCTTCGCCGAGCTCTCCCGGGCCGCCGCGCGCGCCTGGCAGCCGGTCGAGAGCGAGGCGCTCGGCGACTGGACGCTGAGGGCCGCCGACGGCTTCACCCGCCGGGCCAACTCGGTGCTCCCGACGGGCGATCCGGGCCGGCCCGTCGCCGAGGCCCTGGAGACCGCACGGGCCTGGTACGCGGACCGGAAGCTGACCCCGTACGTCCAGACCGCCACCGGCGCCGAGGGCACCCAGGAACTGCTCTGCGCCGACCTGGAGCGGCTCGGCTGGCACCGCGAGGTCACCGCCGAGCTGCGGATCGCCGCGCTCGCGCCGCTCGCCGACCGGGAGCCCGGGCCTGCGGAGGTGCTGCTCGCCCGGAGCTTCGACGAGCCGTGGCTGCGCCGCTACCAGCGGTTCACGGGGGCCGGCCCGGCGATGCGGCACGTGCTCTCCGCCGGACCGAGCGTGTGGTTCGCGGCCGTGCCGGGCACGGGGGAAGTACCGGCCGCCATCGGGCGTTGTGTCGTCGACGGGCGGTGGGCGGGGTTCATGGCGATAGAGGTCGCCCCGGAGCAGCGCCGCCGGGGTCTGGCCGGCGCCGTCATGACCGCCCTCGCCCGGCGCGCCCTCGACGAGGGCGCGTCGGCGGCCTGGCTCCAGGTCGAGGCCGACAACCACGGCGCGCGGGCGCTGTACGAGGGGATGGACTTCGCGGTGCACCACCACTACCACCACTACCGGCCGGCGGAGGCGTGAGCGCGGCGTGAGCGCGGACGACCCCCTGACCCGGCCGGACGGCCGGCCGCCCGACCGACGGCGCGAGTTCGCGGAGGAGGCCCGGGCCGAGCGGCCCGACCTCGCCCGGCTCTGCCTGCTGATCTGCGCCGTGGCCGATCCCTCGGTCACCGAGCACGACCTCGTCGAGGCCGACGTCGAACTCGACCGGCTCGCCGGACTCCTCCCGTACGCCACCCGCCGCACCGGCGCCTGGAAGGCCGAGCTGGCGGCGCTCCTCGGCGGCCGCGAGGGCTTCGAGGGCGTCCCCGCCGACTACCAGCGCCTGGAGTCCTCCCTCCTCCACGAGGTGCTGCGGCGGCGCCGCGGCCTGCCGATCCTGCTCTCCGTGGTGTGGATGGAGGTCGCCCGCCGCGCCGGCGCCCCGGTGTACGGCCTCGGCCTCCCCGGTCACTTCGTGGTCGGCTTCGGCGAGCCCGCCGACCTCGACCTCGCCGACCCCTTCGCGGGCGGCCGGCCGATGACCGCCGAGGACGCCGAGCTGCTCGTGGCGAGCGCGACCGGCGAGGCCCTGGACCGCTCCATGCTGCGCCCCGCCGAGCCCGGCGCCATCGTGCTCCGCATCCTCGGCAACATCCGCGCCTGGGCGGCCCCCCGCCCCGAGCGCTCCGACGTGGCCCTGTGGGCGGTGGAGCTGGCCCTGCTGCTCCCCTCCCACCCGGCGCGCCTGCGCTACGAGCGGGCCGAACTCCTCGTCCAGCGCGGCGACTTCCTCACCGGGGCGGCGGAGATGGAGGCGTACGCGCAGATCATGGACGCGGTCGACCCGGACACGGCCGCCGCGATCCGTCACCAGGCCCAGGCGGCGCGCGCCCGGCTCAACTAGGACCGCCGCCCGCCGTCCGCCGGGGAGCGGATGATCGCCATCAGGCGGGCGTGGGTGGCGGCGTCGGCGGCGGCCACGAGGCCGCGCGCGCCGTCCTCCCCCACCGGGGTGCCGTCGAGGCCGGTGACGACGCAGCCGGCCGCCCGGCACAGCGCGATGCCGGCGGCGAAGTGGACGCTGCCGGACAGGTCGCCGCCGTCCGTGACGTACGCGGCCCGCCGTCCGGCCGCCACCCAGGCGAGCGCGAGCGTCGTCGACACCACCCGCGGACGGAAGCCGGCGGTGAAGTCCGGGTGCGCGAGCAGGTCGACGGCGCGGAAGCCGGGCGCGCCGGGGAACGGCGGGTCCAGGTTCACGTCGACGAGGCCGGAGGCGGCGCTGGGCACGAGGAGTTCCCCGTCCTCGCCCCGGGCGGTGGTCCCGTCGGTGCGGAACAGGCCGCCGAAGGGGTCGGCGACGGCGGCCGCCCCGCCGCCGCGCAGGGCGACGTTGACGGCGACGAGCTTGTCCCCGACCGCGTAGTTGAGGGTGCCGCAGAGGGGGTCCACCAGCCACTGGCGGCGGCCCCCGGCCGCGCCCTGCGCCCCGCCCTCCTCGCCGAGCACGGCGTCGTCGGGCCGGGCGGCCCGCAGCACGTCGAGGACGGCCCGCTCGGCGGCCAGGTCGGCGGTGGTGGCGAAGTCGCCCGCGCCCTTGTCGATCCGGTCGAGCTCCCGCCCGTAGAGGGAGCGCACGACCTCGGCGCCGGCGCGGGCGGCGGCCGCGGCGACCTCGGCGTCGGAAAGTTCCTGGATGATCATGCGGCGAGGGTACGCGCGGGGCCCTCCGCGCCGGGGCGGCACCGGGGGCGGGACGGCGTCAGGAGGGAGCGGGGCGACCGGATTCGAACCGGCGTCCTCCGAGATGGCATCGCGGCGCATTACCTCTGTGCTACGACCCCGCTCCCAGGCCGCCGATTCTAGACGCCCCCCGCGTCCGCTCCCACCGGGTTTTCCCGGGGCCGCGCGGCGTGCCCGGGCGACCGTCGCCTCCCGGCCACAATGGGGCCATGCCGCTGACCGCCGACATCCTCGTCGCCCTCATCGCGCTCCTGCACCTCTACATCCTCGTGATGGAGATGTTCCTGTGGGAGAAGGAGACGGGCCGGCGCTTCTCCGGCTTCGACGCCCGGCTCGCCCGCGAGACGGCCGCCATGGCGGCCAACCAGGGGCTCTACAACGGGTTCCTCGCCGCCGGGCTCGTCTGGGGGCTCGTCTCCGACGAGCCGACGGGGTTCCGGGTGCGGGTGTTCTTCCTGTCGTGCGTCGTGGTCGCGGGGCTCTACGGGGCCGCCACCGCCAACCGCCGGATCCTCTACGC
Source organism: Streptomyces sp. NPDC058758 (assembly GCF_042746075.1). NCBI lineage: Bacteria > Bacillati > Actinomycetota > Actinomycetes > Kitasatosporales > Streptomycetaceae > Streptomyces > Streptomyces sp. NPDC058758. Next base: position 63,291 of record NZ_JBHYPS010000022.1, read on the forward strand.
GCAGGCGCTGCCGGGTGCGCTCGCCCTCTCCGCCGTGCTCGTCGCCGGGTGACGCCGCCCTCCCCCGGCCGCGGCGCCCGTACGCGCCCGGCCCCCGGCCTCGCGGGAGGACGGGGGCCGGGGGCGGGCGCCGGGGAACGGCTCAGCCGTTGCCGGTGAGGTCGATCGTCGCGGTGCGCTCGGCCTTGGTCCTGCCCCGCAGGGCGTCGCGCATGACGAACGCGACGTCGTCGGCGGAGACCTCGTGCTTCGAGCCGTCGCCCTTGGTGATCATGACGCCGTCGAAGGTGCCTTCGAGCAGGCGGGTGATCGCCTTCTTGTCGTAGACCTCCACCAGGTGGCCGTCGACGGCCTTCATGGAGAGGATCTGCGGCAGCGAGCGGGCCGGGCCGAAGTCGATGCTCTTGCCGCCGGCCCGGATGGTGATCCGGCCGGACATGGCGGGCGTGGCGAACTCCTTCATCGCCCGGTCCAGTTCGGCCTTGGTGACCGTGGGCCTGCGGACGCTGACCGGGAGTTCGACGACCTTGGTCACGCCGGTCTCGACCTGGGCGCGGAAGGCGTCCTTGACGGAGATCATCGAGCGCTGGACGTCGAGGCCCTGGCCGGGCTTGCCCTCGACGGCGGTGACCTTGTTCGGGGCGAACAGGATCGTCGCCTCGGTCGCCGACGAGGAGGTGCCCGCGAGGTCCCGCAGGGCGACGGCGAGCTTCTCGTCGTCCACCGGGAAGACCGGCTTGGCGACCCGCTCGCCGCCGAAGAGGGAGCCGATCACCGAGACGGGGTTGTAGTCGCTGCCTGCGGCGGCGCGGACGGTCTCCTGGCTGTCCAGGGTGAGGCCGGCCTTGTCGGGCGCGAGCTGCACCTTCTTGCCGCCGACGGTGAGCTGGAGGGGGGCCGCGGCGCGCTTGCCGAGCTGCGCCTCCAGCTTGTTGACGGCCTCCTCCTTCGTGCCGCCGCCGATGTCGACGCCGAGGACGGTGGTGCCCTTGGGGACGTCGGAGTGGTTGAGGAGGAGTCCGGCGCCGTAGGCGACACCGGCGAGGCCGACGACGCCGACGGCGGCGAGGACCAGCTTGGAGCGGCCCTTCTTGGCCGGGGCGGGCTTCGGCGCGGGCTTGGGCGCGGGGGCGGGCCTCGGGGCCTGCTCCTGGCCCGCGGGGCGCGGCGGACGGGCCTGCCGGCCGTCGGGGCGCGGGCCCGGGTCGGGGCGGCCGCCGGCCGGGGGGACGACGGGGATGCCGCTCGTGAGGGTGTCGCCGGACACCCGGCCGCCGGGAGCGCCCGGCCGCCCGGCGCCCGGCGCGGGAACGGGGGCGGGCTGCTGCGGCGTCAGGATCGCGGTGTCGTCGGACATGCGCGGCGCGGCGCCGCCGCCTCCGAGCGGACCGGGGCCGCCCGCCACGGGTCCGCCCGCGGCCGGGCCGCCCGTCGCGGGACCGCCGGCCCGCGGGCCGGTCGGGCGCTTCGGCATGGCCGGGCGCCGGGGCGCGCCGCCGCCGAGGTCGGCGACGCCGCCGGCCGGGCCCGTGGTCGGGCCGGTGGGCTGGCCGTCGTACCGGGGGGTGCCGGCCGCGGGCGTGCCGTCGTACGCCGGCGTTCCGGCGGCCGGGGTGCCGTCGTGCATCGGGGTGCCGGCGGCCGGGGTGCCGTCGTACGCCGGGGTGCCGGGCTGCGGGCCGTCGTAGAGCGGGACGCCGGCGGCGGGGGTGCCGTCGTAGCCGGGGAGGGTACCGGTGTCGTACAGCGGGTTGCTGACGGGGCGGCTGGAGGGCGTGCTGCCGACCGTGGGGACGCCGGCGGTCGCGGAGCCCGCGAAGCCGGTGCCGGAGGTCTGCGGGCCGCCCGGGGCCTTCGGGGCGGGGGCGGCCGGGGCGGCGGGAGCCGCCGGGGCCGCGGGGCCGCCCGCGGGCGCCGGTCCCGCGCTCTTGCGGGGCGCGAACCAGTCGCTCGTCTCCTTGGCCTTGGGGGCCTCGGCGGCGGCCTGCGGCGGCTCGGGCCGGACCGGCGCGGGGGCCGGCTCGGGCTCGGGCGCCGGGGCCGGGGCCGGGGCGGGCCGCTCCGGCTCGGCCGGGGCGGCGGCGTCGGCCTCCGCGACGGGCTTGCGGACCACGACGGGCGGGATCGGCCGCGAACCCGGAATGTTGATGCGGATCCGGGTGGTCAGGGTGGTCTCGGTCTTCGGCTCCTCCGGCGGCGCGGGCGCGCCGGAGGACTCCTCCGGCGCGTCCTGCGAGGGGTGGAGCGACGGATACTGGCGGGATCCGTAAGGCTGGGTTCCCGACGGGTAGGCGGCCCCGCCGCGCCCCTGGGCGCCGGAGGACGAACTGTCGGTCTCTCGACCGGTTTCACGACTCAAAGCAGGATCTCCCGGTTGGCTCCGCCGCCCGCTCTTGCTGATGCTCGTTCTGTCCCGGGCGGTTCGGCGGCGCGCACCACCATACTGTCCGGCGCCGCCGGTTACCCGCCCGGTGCGCGGTCCGGCTGCTCACAGGTGGTCCGCCGGACCGTCTACGGGGTGCTCTGCGGCAGCCTGCTGACGGTGGCGCAGATCACAGCGGCCCCCATGCCCCCGAAGAGGAAGAGCAGCTCGCCGAGGCCGCCGCCGAACAGCCCGTCGCCCTCGGGGCGGCCGAGGCTGAGCAGGATGACGGCGAGGAGCCAGCCGCCGCCGGCGGCGGCGAGGCCGACCTGGTTGCCGGTGGCGCGCATGCCGCCGTAGAAGAGGGCGGCGGTGGCGAGGAGGGCGAGGAGCAGCCCGAGGGGGAGCCAGGCGGCCTGGACGAGGGCGCCGGCGGTGCCGACGACGGCGCCGAGGACGAGGAGGCCCGCGTAGGCGGCGTACCGGGTGGCGGGGGTGGTCATCGGCCGGTCCCCTCGGTGTCCGTCGCGAGGCCGGCGAAGAGGTCGGTCTCGCGCTCTCCGGCCGGGGCCCCGGAGGTGCCGCGGACGAGTTCGTAGTACTCGGTGGTGAAGAGGGGCTGGCCGAGGTCGTTGGAGAGGGCGAACCAGGGGCCGTCGACGGCGACCTGGGTGGCGTGGGCGGCCATGGCGGCGCTCTTGCGGGCCGCGTACGAGGTCTCCTCGGCGAGGTCGCCGCCGTCGATCTCGGCGGTGATCCGGTCCTCGTCGACGACGCCGGGGACGTCGTCGAGGACGGCGTCCTTGGGGAAGGCGGAGCCCTCGGCGGCCAGGCGGGCGAAGCCGGCCTCGGCGACGGGGCGGGGCACCCGGTTCCAGTAGATCTTGTCGATCGTGTGGGCGGCGCCCAGGTCGGGGCGGTGGCCGGGGTCGGCGGCGAGGTCGGCGGCGCGCATGGCGACGCGGTGGGCCTGGATGTGGTCGGGGTGGCCGTAGCCGCCGTCGGGGTCGTAGGTGACGAGGACCTGGGGGCGGGTCTCGCGGATCACCTCGACGAGGGGGGCGGCGGCGGTGTCGACGTCGGTGTTCCAGAAGGCGTTCTCGCGCTCGTTCTGGGGGACGCCCATCATCCCGGAGTCGCGGAAGCGGCCCTCGCCGCCGAGGAAGCGGTGGTCGGTGACGCCGAGGGCGGCCATGGCGGCGGCGAGTTCGCCGACGCGGTGCGCGCCGAGGCGGTCCTCGCGGTCGGGGGCCAGGTGGGCGAGCTCGGGCGGGATGACCTCGCCCTCCTCGCCCAGGGTGCAGGTGACCAGGGTGACAAGGGCGCCTTCGGCCGCGTACCTGGCCATGGTGGCGCCGTTGTTGATCGACTCGTCGTCGGGGTGCGCGTGCACGAGGAGCAGACGACGGGCGGGGAGATCGGTCATGGCCCCACCCTACGAGGCGGGGCCGCCGCCGACCGCCCGGGTCAGAACTTGAGCCCGGCGATCATGCTCGCCACGTTGGTGGTGAGGGTGGTGATGGAGTCGGAGAGGGAGGAGCTGGCGAGGTAGAAGCCCAGGAGCGCGCAGACCACCGCGTGACCGGCTTTGAGTCCGGATTTCCGGATCAGCAGGAAGACGACGATCGCCAGCAGCACCACCACCGAGATCGAGAGCGAGAGTGCCACGGCGGTTCACCTCCACCTTCGGTCGGACGGTTCGGTCACGAGGTCGAACGATTGGTCGAGCAGGGGGTCGGGCACTTGGTCGGGCGGTCGCTCCGGCGGGGCCCCCGGCACGTGCCCGACGACCTCCCCCGGGTGCATACCCACGGAAGGGCACCCACCAAGCGCTACGGATCATAACTATCCGTGGCATCGCATTGATCGGCGTACGGGCGCACGAAGGGGGCGTACAACGCTACTTTCGGCCGTATGACCAAGTCTCAGCAGCACGCTTCCGCCCCATCCGTGGGCCTCTCCTTCCCGCGCCTGCACGCCCGGACCCAGCGGTTCGGCCTGGGGGTGCCGCGCGGTTTCACGGTCTCCCCGGACGGGGAGCGGATCGTCTTCGTCCGCTCCGGGTCGGGCACCGACCGGACGCACAAGCTGTGGGTGCTCGACCTGCCGGCGGGCGGCGGGGAGGCGGTGGAGCGGGTCGTCGCGGAGCCGTCCGCGCTGCTCGCGGGGGCGGAGGAGGAGCTCTCCGCCGAGGAGCGGGCCCGGCGGGAGCGCAGCCGGGAGGGGTCGGCGGGGATCGTCGGCTACGCGGTGGACGCGGCGGTGGAGTTCGCGGCGTTCGCCCTGTCCGGGCGGCTGTTCGCGGCGGAGCTGCGGGCCGGGACGGCGCGGGAGCTGCCGGTGCGGGGGCCGGTGCTCGACCCGCGGCCCTCGCCGGACGGACGCCTGGTGGCGTACGTGTCGGGGGGCGCGCTCAGGGTGGTCGGAGCGGATGGTTCCGGTGACAGGGAACTGGCGGTTCCGGAGGACGCGGACACCTCCTACGGATTGGCCGAATTCATCGCATCGGAGGAGATGGGCCGGGACCGCGGGTTCTGGTGGTCGCCGGCCTCGGACGGGCTCCTGGTGGCCCGCGCGGACGACCGCGCGGTGCGCCGGTGGTACATCGCGGACCCGGCGCACCCGGAGCGGGAGCCGCAGCGGGTGGGCTACCCGGCGGCGGGGACGCCCAACGCGGAGGTGCGGCTCTTCCGGTACGGCCTCGACGGGTCCCGTACGGAGGTGGTGTGGGACCGGGAGCGCTTCCCGTACCTCGCGCGCGTCCACTGGTCGTCGGCGGGCGCGCCGCTCCTGCTGGTGCAGGCGCGCGACCAGCGGAGCCAGCGGGTGCTCGCGGTGGACACGGCGGCGGGCACGACGGCGACCGTGCGGGAGGAGGAGGACCCGGCCTGGCTGGAGCTGCTGCCGGGGGCGCCCCGCTGGTCGCAGGACGGACGGCTGGTGCGGGTCGGCGACGAGAGCGGGGCGCGGGCGCTGTACGTCGGCGAGGACCGGCTGACGGACGCGTCGCTGCACGTGCGGGCGGTGCTCGACGTCGGCGGGGACGACGTGCTGGTGTCGGCCTCGGCGGGCGAGGCGGCCGGGGCCCCGGAGACCGGCGAGACGCATGTGTACCGGGTGACGGCGGCGGGCGCGGAGCGGGTCTCGGAGGGCGTGGGCTGGCACGGGGCGGTGCGCTCCGGTCCGGTGACCGTGCTGGTCTCCTCGCGGCCGGACGTGCCGGGCGCGGTGGCGCGGGTGCTGCGCGACGGGAAGCCGGTGGCGGTGGTCGGCTCGTCCGCGGCCGAGCCGCCGCTGCGGGCCCGGCCGGTGCTCACCGAGGCCGGTGAGCGGCGGATCCCCTGCGCGGTGCTGCTGCCGTCCTGGTACGAGGAGGGGCGGGGGCCGCTGCCGGTGCTGATGGATCCGTACGGCGGCCCGCACGGGCCCCGGGTGGTCGCCGCGCACAACGCGCACCTGACCTCGCAGTGGTTCGCCGAGCAGGGCTTCGCGGTCGTGGTGGCGGACGGGCGGGGCACGCCGTGGCGCTCGCCGGCCTGGGAGAAGGCGGTGCTGCGGGACTTCGCGGTGACGCTGGAGGACCAGGTGGCGGCGGTGCGGGCGCTGGCGGAGCGGTTCCCGCTGGACCTGGACCGGGTGGCGGTGCGGGGCTGGTCGTTCGGCGGCTATCTGGCGGGGCTCGCGGTGCTGCGGCGGCCCGACGTGTTCCACGCGGCGGTGGTGGGGGCGCCGGTGACCGACTGGCGGCTGTACGACACCCACTACACCGAGCGGTACCTGGGCACCCCGGAGGCGGATCCCGAGGTGTACGCGGCGCAGTCGCTGCTCACCGACGACGGGCTCTCCTCGCCGGAGGAACCGGCCCGGCCGATGATGGTCGTGCACGGCCTGGCGGACGACAACGTGGTCGTGGCGCACGCGCTGCGGCTGTCGTCGGCGCTGCTCGCGGCGGGCCGGCCGCACGAGGTGCTGCCGCTGTCGGGGGTGACGCACATGACCCCGCAGGAGCAGGTGGCGGAGAACCTGCTGCTGCTCCAGGTCGACTTCCTGAAGCGCTCGCTGGGCGGCTTCCCGGGTCACCAGCCGGGCGGGCGCGGGTAGGGCGGCGGCGGGGTCGCCGCCGGGACGCGCGGGGCGGGCGCGGTGTCGGGGACGCCGCGCCCGGCGAGCAGCGCGAGGACGGCGGCCCCGGCGAGCGCGCCGTAGAGGGCGGTGGCGAGGCCGGGGAGGTCCAGCTCGGGGGCCATGACGTACCGGACGTCGTAGTGGAGGTGGAGGCGGGCCGTCCGGGCGACCTCGGCGAGGCCGAAGCCGAGGAGGAGGCCGCCGGCGAGGAGGCCGAGGGGGCGGGTGTGCCGGGCGGCGGCGAAGGCGGAGACGGCGGCGGTCAGGTAGAGGGCGACGAGGACGAGGGCGAGCCAGCCGGGCGGCACGCCGAGCGCGGCGCCGAGGACGGACCGGCCGCCGGTGAAGCGGTCGACGGCGAAGCGGGGGGCGAGCCGGACGGCCCGGTCGACCTCCCAGACGGCCAGGAGGAGGGCGGCGAAGGCGAGCAGGAGGCCGGCGGCGGCGGCCGGCCCGGGCCGCGGCCGGGTGGGGACCGGCTCGTCCGGGCCCGCCGGCGGGCGGCGGCCGGCCAGGGCGGTGCCGAGGAGCCCGGTGGCGAGGGCGAGTTCGGCGAGGGCGGTGACGAGGGGGCCGGTGCCGTGGCTCCACAGGCCCGGGAGGCGCACCGCGAGGGTGACGGCGCCGGTGGCGGCGAGCGCGGCGGCGGCGTGCCGGGAGCGGAGGGCGGCGAGGGCGGTGCCGGCGGCGGCGGCGCAGAGGAGCGGGTCGAGCAGGGTGGTGGCCGCCCGGGGGCGGGAGAGCGGGAAGCGGTCGCCGGCCCAGTACCGGAACAGGTCCCCGGGCGAGCCGAGGGCGGCGAGGTCGCGCAGGATCCACACGAAGGGGACGAGCGCGAGTACGGCGGCGAGCGCGGCGCCGGTGAGACGTGCCGGTCGTGTCACAGTCACGGGGCCGATACTCACGGTCAGGGGCGGCGGGGGCAAGCGGTTGCGCACGACGACCGGCGCCGAGGGGGCGGAGGAGCGGCCGGCGGGGGCCCGAGGGGGCCCTCGCCGGCCGGCGGCACCCGCACGGCGCACGATCAGCAGGATCCGGTATCCGCATATCGGATCCAATTCCCCGGGGTTGCCGGGGCGTTACGGCGCCTTCGGATCCCCCGGCTCCTGGGGAGGCACTTCCGGACCGGGCTCCCCCGGGCCGGACCCTCCCGGGCCGGCCTTCCTCGGACCGGGCGTCTCCGGGCCGGGCGTCTCCGGGCCGGGCGTCTCCGGGCCGGGCGTCTCCGGGCCGGACTTCTCCAGCCGCGTGGCTCCCGACGCCGCTCCCGTTCCCGCTCCCGCCGCCTCCGCCTCCGCCTCCCGGGCCGCCTCCACCGGGGCCGGGCCGTCCTCCAGCGGGTCCGGGTGGGTGAGGGAGTCCTCCGGCGGGACGACCTGCTTCTCCTCGGCGAAGTGGCAGGCCGAGTCGTGCCGGGCCGGGGTCTCGGCGAGGCGGTAGACGGCCGGGACGGCGAGCAGCGGCACCTCCAGCTCGCACCGCTCCCGCGCCTTCCAGCAGCGGGTGCGGAAGCGGCAGCCGGAGGGCACGTTGGCCGGGGAGGGCACGTCGCCGGTGAGGATGATCCGCTCGCGGTGGGCCCGGGCCTCGGGGTCCGGCACGGGCACGGCGGAGAGCAGCGCCTGGGTGTAGGGGTGGGTGGGGTGGTCGTAGATCTGGACGTCGGTGCCGATCTCCACGATCCGGCCCAGGTACATGACGCCGACGCGGTCGGAGATGTGCCGGACGATCGACAGGTCGTGCGCGATGAAGACGTACGACAGGGCGAACTCGGACTGGAGGCGGTCGAGGAGGTTGACGACCTGCGCCTGGACGGAGACGTCCAGGGCGGAGACCGGCTCGTCGGCGACGATGATCTCGGGCTGGAGCGCGAGGCCGCGGGCGATGCCGATGCGCTGGCGCTGGCCGCCGGAGAACTGGTGCGGGTAGCGGTTGATGTACTCGGGGTTGAGGCCGACGACGTCGAGGAGGTCCTGGACCTTGCGGCGCCGGTCCCCCTTCGGCGCGACCTCGGGGTGGATCTCGTACGGCTCCCCGATGATGTCGCCGACCGTCATCCGGGGGTTGAGCGAGGTGTACGGGTCCTGGAAGACCATCTGGATGTTGCGGCGGACGGCCTTGAGGGCGCGCGGGGAGAGCTTGGTGAGGTCCTCGCCCTTGTACCTGATCGAGCCGGAGGTCGGCTTCTCCAGGTTGACCAGCATCTTCGCCACGGTCGACTTGCCGCAGCCGGACTCGCCGACGATGCCGAGGGTCTCGCCGGCGGCCAGGTCGAAGTCGACGCCGTCGACGGCCTTGACCGCGCCGACCTGCTTCTTGAAGAGGATGCCCTGGGTCAGCGGGTAGTGCTTGTGCAGGTCCCGGACCTCGAGAATCGCCTCAGCCATGGAGGCACTCCTTCCAGAAGTGGCAGGCGCTGGTGCGCGGCACGGGCGACTCGGTGACCTCGTACAGCGGGGGCACGTCGGTGCGGCAGACGTCCTGGGCCATCGGGCAGCGCGGGTTGAAGGCGCAGCCGGGCGGGATGGCGAGCAGGTTGGGCGGCAGGCCCTTGATCGCGTACAGCTCCTGGCCCTTCTGGTCCAGGCGCGGGATGGAGTCGAGCAGGCCGCGGGTGTAGGGGTGGGCGGGCGCCTTGTAGATCTCGTGGACGGGGGCCTGCTCGACGATCCGGCCGGCGTACATGACGGCGATGTTGTCGGCGACGTCGGCGACGACGCCGAGGTCGTGGGTGATCAGGATGAGGCCCATGTTGTACTCGCGCTGGAGCTCCGCGAGCAGGTCCATGACCTGGGCCTGGACGGTGACGTCCAGGGCGGTGGTGGGCTCGTCCGCGATGATCAGCTCGGGTTCCAGGGCGAGCGCCATGGCGATCATGATGCGCTGGCGCATGCCGCCGGAGAACTGGTGGGGGTACTGGCCGACGCGTTCCTTGGCGGCGGGGATGCGGACCCGGTCCATCAGCTCGACCGCCTGGGCGCGGGCGTCCTTCTTGCTCATCCCCTTGTGGACGACGAACATCTCGCCGAGCTGTTCGCCGACGCTGAGGACGGGGTTGAGGGAGGACAGCGCGTCCTGGAAGATCATCGCCATCTTGGCGCCGCGGACCTTCCTGCGCTCCTCCTCCTTGAGCTTCAGCAGGTCCTGGCCCTGGAAGAGGATCTCGCCGGCGCTGATCCTCCCCGGGGGCATGTCGAGGATGCCCATGACGGCCTGGGCGGTGACGGACTTGCCGGAGCCGGACTCGCCGAGGACGGCGAGGGTCTCCCCCGAGTCCACGGAGTAGTTCACGCCGTTGACCGCCTTGGCCACCCCGTCGCGGGTGTGGAACTCCACGTGCAGGTCGCGCACTTCGAGCAGCATGGGTCCCTACCTCAGCTTCGGGTCGAGGGCGTCGCGGACGGCGTCGCCGAGCATGATGAAGGCGAGCACGGTGATCGCGAGCGCGCCGGAGGGCCAGAGCAGCATGTGCGGGGCGTTGCGGACGTACGGCGAGGCCGAGGAGATGTCGATGCCCCAGGAGACGGTGGGGGGCTTCAGGCCGACGCCGAGGAAGGAGAGCGTCGCCTCCAGGGCGATGTAGGTGCCGAGCGCGATGGTGGCGACGACGATGACCGGGGCGACGGCGTTGGGCGTGATGTGCCGGAGCAGCATCCGGGAGTTGGAGGCGCCGAGCGCGCGGGCGGCCTGCACGTAGTCGTTCTGCTTCGCGGTGATCACCGAGCCGCGGGCGATGCGGGAGATCTGCGGCCAGCCGAGCAGCACCATGAAGCCGATCACGGGCCAGACGGTGTTGTTGCTGACGACGGAGAGCAGGACGAGGCCGCCGAGGATGACGGGGATGGCGAAGAAGATGTCGGTGATCCGGGAGAGGAGGCCGTCCCAGGCGCCGCCGAAGAAGCCGGCGAGGCCGCCGAGGACGGAGCCGAGGAGCGTCACTCCGAGGGTGGCGAGGACGCCGACCTGGATGGAGGCCCTGGCGCCGTAGACGGTGCGGGTGTAGACGTCGCAGCCCTGGCCGTTGAAGCCGAAGGGGTGGCCCGGCTGGGAGCCCTCCTGCGCCTTGGAGAGGTCGCAGTCGAGGGGGTCGCCGGAGGCGATCAGGGACGGCCAGATGGCGATGACCACCAGGAAGAGGATGACCAGTCCGGAGACGATGAAGACCGGGTTGCGGCGCAGGTCGTGCCAGGCGTCGGACCACAGGGAGCGGGGCTTCTTGTCGGGTCCGGTGCCCTTGGGCCCGCCGGGGGTCTTCTCCAGGGTCTCGGCCTCGGCCATGGCGAGGTCGGCCGCTCCCCCGCCGCCGGTCGCGGCGATGGCACGGCCCTCTTCGTACGGCTCGATCGGCTCAGGCATAGCGAATCCTCGGGTCAAGGACGGCGTACAGGAGGTCCACCAGGAGGTTGGCCAGCAGGAAGATCAGGACGAGGATCGTCACGAAGCCGACCACGGTCTGGGTGTTCTGCCGGACGATGCCCTGGTAGAGCTGGTAGCCGACGCCGTGGATGTTGAAGATCCGTTCGGTGACGATGGCGCCGCCCATGAGCGCGCCGATGTCGGCGCCGATGAAGGTCACCACCGGGATGAGGCTGTTGCGCAGCAGGTGGCGGCTGATCACCCGGCGGCGCGGGAGGCCCTTGGCGACGGCGGTGCGGACGTAGTCGGCCCGCTTGTTCTCGGCGATCGAGGTGCGGGTGAGCCGGGTGACGTAGGCGAGGGAGACGGAGGCGAGGACCAGACCGGGGACGATCAGCTCGTCGAAGTTGGCCTCCGGCGAGACGGCGGGGTTGATCCAGCCCCACTTCACGCCGAGCAGCAGCTGGGCGAGGAGGGCGGTGACGAAGGTGGGGACGGAGAGGACGACCAGGGTCAGCAGCAGGACGGTGGTGTCGACGGGCCGGCCGCGCTTGAGGCCGGTGAGGACGCCGAGGCTGATGCCGATGACGATCTCGAAGAGGATGGCGACGATGGTGAGCCGGATGGTGACCGGGAAGGCGTTGGCCATCAGCTCGGTGACGGGCTGGCCGTTGAAGGCGGTGCCGAAGTCGCCGGTGAAGACGTTGCCCATGTAGGTCAGGTACTGCTGCCAGACCGGCTTGTCGAGGCCGAACTCCTTCCTCAGCTGGGCGGCGGTCGCCGGGTCGCACGCGCGGTCGCCGCACAGTCCGGCGATGGGGTCGCCCATCACGTTCACCATCAGGAAGATCAACAGCGTGGCGCCGAAGAAGACCGGGATCATCTGCAGCAGCCGCCGGATCACGTATCGACCCATGGGGGGCTCCGGGGGTTGGCTCCGGGGAAGAGCGGGGGAAGGCGTACGGCCCGGCGCGGGGGTGGTCCGCTGGCCGGGCCGTACGGCGCCGATGTGCTACGGCCTGCTAGGCGGTCACTTGACCTTGATCTGGTTGTAGACCGGGACGCTGAAGGGGTTCAGCGTGACGTTCTCGACCCGCTCGGAGTAGCCGGCGCTGCCGTTCTGGTACCAGAGCGGGATGGCGCCCATGTCGTCGCGGAGGACGCCCTCGGCCTGCTGGAAGAGCCCGACGGCCTTGGCGATGTCGGTCTCGGCGTTGGCCTGGTCCACCAGCTTGTCGAACTCCTCGCTGCTGTACTTGCCGTCGTTGGACGAGGCGTTGGTGTAGTACAGCGGCTGGAGGAAGTTCTGGATCAGCGGGTAGTCCATCTGCCAGCCGGCCCGGAACGGCCCGTCGAACTTCTGGGTGGTGACCTGGTTGCGGAAGTCGGCGAAGGTGCCGACGGGGTTGCCGACGCAGGCCTTGTTGTTGCCGAGGGCCCGGTTGATGGAGTTGCAGACGGCGTCCACCCACTCCTTGTGGGAGCCGGTGTCGGCGTTGTACGAGATCTTCATCGTGCCGCCGGGGATGCCGCCGCCCTCGGCGACGAGCTTCTTCGCCTGGGCCGCGTCGTACTTGCAGAACTCGCCGCAGATGTCCTTGAAGCCGCCGTCCTCGCCGAGGACCGGGGAGGTCCAGTCGACGGCCGGGGTGCGGGTCTTCTGGAAGATCGTCTCGGTGATCTGGTCGCGGTCGATCGCCATCGACAGGCCCTGGCGGAGCTTCTCCTGGCCGGGCTTGTTCCACGCGGGGTCGTAGAACGGGATGGAGAGGGTCTGGATGATGCCGGCCGGGGTGTTGATGTAGCGGTCGCCGAGGTCGGCGGAGACGTTCTTGAGCTGGGCGGCGGGGACGTCGTCGACGAGGTCGAGGTTGCCGGCGATCAGGTCGGTGTACGCGGTGTTGTTGTCCGTGTAGACCTTGAGGGTGATGCCGCCGTTCTGGGCCTTGTCGTCGCCGGGGTAGTCGTCCCAGCGCTTGAGCTCCATCTGGGAGCCCTTGGAGTACGACTCGATGGTGTACGGGCCGTTGCCGACGGGCTTCGAGAGCCAGCCGGCGTGGTCGTCGAAGAAGGACTTCGGGAGCGGGGCGAAGGCCGAGTAGCCGAGGGTGTCGGGGAAGGTCGAGAACTTCTGGGTGAGCTTCACCGTGAAGGTCTGCGGGCCGGTGACCTTGAGGCCGGACATGGTGTCGGCGGTGGCCTCGCCCTTCTCGGGGTGGACCTTGTCGTAGCCCTCGATGTAGCCGAAGAAGTAGGCGTTCTTCTGGTTGTTCTTCAGGGCGGCGCCGTAGTTCCAGGCGTCGACGAAGGACTGGGCGGTGACCTTCTCGCCGTTGGAGAAGGTCCAGCCGTCCTTGACCGTGATGGTGAAGTTGACCGAGTCGGTGGTCTCGATCTTCTCGGCGAGCATGTCCTTGGCCTCGCCGGTCTTCGGGTCGTACTCCTTGAGGCCCCGGAAGATCATCGACAGGACCTTGCCGCCCTGGACCTCGTTGGTGTTCGCCGGCTCCAGCGGGTTCTGCGGGTCTCCCCAGGAGGAGCTCACGATGCCGTCGGCCCCCCCGCCGCCGCCACTGTCGTCACCGCCGCCGCAGGCGGTCGCCGCGAGGGCGACGGCGGTGGCCAGTGCGGCCCACTTGGCGTGCGTGGCTCCGCGCATGGAGTGCCTCCCGATTGTCCTAAGCGTGACTTAGGGCCCAATATCACCCGATATTGACGGCAGTGCACTTTTACGGCGTCCGAGGGAGTACGGGAGGGGCCGGGCGGCACGGAAAGGGCCCCCCGCACCCGGCGGGGGTGCGGAGGGCCCTGGTCCTTCGAGCCGTCACGGCCGGTCAGCTCGCGTGGACGACGTCCCGCTCCTCGGCGAAGTGGCACGCCGACTCGTGGGCCGCCAGGGTGTCCTGGCCGCGGAAGCGCTCCGGGATCGCCAGGACCGGCATCTCGGTGGCGCACTTCTCCTGGGCCTTCCAGCACCGGGTGCGGAAGCGGCAGCCCGACGGCGGGTTCGCCGGCGAGGGCACGTCGCCCGTGAGGATGATCCGGTCGCGGTTGGCACGCGCCTGCGGGTCCGGCACCGGCACCGCGGAGAGCAGCGCCTGGGTGTACGGGTGCGTGGGGTGGTCGTAGATCTCCGCGTCCGTACCGATCTCGGCGAGCTTGCCGAGGTACATGACGCCCACGCGGTCCGAGATGTGCCGGACGATCGACAGGTCGTGCGCGATGAAGATGTAGGACAGGTTGAACTCGTCCTGGAGCTTCTCCATCAGGTTGATGACCTGCGCCTGGACGGAGACGTCCAGGGCCGAGACCGGCTCGTCGCAGATGATGATCTCCGGGTTGAGCGCGAGGCCGCGGGCGATGCCGATGCGCTGGCGCTGACCGCCGGAGAACTGGTGCGGGTACCGGTTGATGTACTCCGGGTTCAGGCCGACGACGTCGAGGAGCTCCTGCACCTTGCGGCGCCGGTCGCCCTTCGGGGCCACCTCGGGGTGGATGTCGAAGGTCTCGCCGATGATGTCGCCGACCGTCATGCGCGGGTTCAGCGAGGTGTACGGGTCCTGGAACACCATCTGGATGTTGCGGCGGACGGCCTTCAGCGCGCGGCCGGACAGCTTGGTGATGTCCTGGCCCTTGTAGAAGACCTCGCCCGCGGTGGCCCGCTCCAGGTTCATCAGGAGCTTGGCGACCGTGGACTTGCCGCAGCCGGACTCGCCCACGATGCCGAGGGTCTCGCCCTGGTAGAGGTCGAAGGAGACCCCGTCCACGGCCTTGACCGCGCCGACCTGCTTCTTGAAGAGGATGCCCTGCGTCAGCGGGAAGTGCTTCTGCAGGTTGCGCACCTGGAGGATCGGCTCCCCCCGCTGGACGGGGACGTCCAGGGCGGCGGCCACGGCCTCGTCGTTCTTGCTGAGGTCAGCCATGGATCGTCTCCTTCCAGAAGTGGCAGGCGCTCTTGCGGCCCGGCAGATCGGCGCCGTCCTGCTCGGTGACCGGCACCAGGGCCGGGATCTCCGTACGGCAGAGGTCGGTGGCCTTCGGGCAGCGCGGGTTGAAGGCGCAGCCCGTCGGGACCTTGAGCAGGTTCGGCGGCAGGCCCTTGATCGCGTACAGCTCCTGGCCCTTCTGGTCCAGGCGCGGGATCGAGTCGAGCAGACCCCGGGTGTACGGGTGGGCCGGGCGGGCGTACAGCTCGTGCACGGGCGCCTGCTCGACGATCCGGCCGGCGTACATCACGGCGATCTTGTCCGCGACGTCGGCGACGACGCCGAGGTCGTGGGTGATCAGGATGAGGCCCATGTTGTACTCGCGCTGGAGCTCCGCGAGGAGGTCCATGACCTGGGCCTGGACCGTCACGTCGAGGGCCGTGGTCGGCTCGTCGGCGATGATCAGGTCGGGCTCCAGGGCGAGCGCCATGGCGATCATGATGCGCTGGCGCATGCCGCCGGAGAACTGGTGGGGGTAGTCGCCGACCCGCGCCTTGGCGGCGGGGATCTTGACCCGGTCCATCAGCTCGATGGCCTTGAGCTTGGCGTCCTTCTTGGACATGCCCTGGTGGACGCGGAACATCTCGCCGAGCTGGTAGCCGACGGTCAGGACCGGGTTCAGCGAGGAGAGCGCGTCCTGGAAGATCATCGCGATCTTGCGGCCGCGGATCTTCCGGCGCTCCTCGTCCGCCATCTTGAGCATGTCCTCGCCGCGGAACAGGATCTCGCCCTGCGGGATCTTGCCGGGCGGCATGTCGAGGATGCCCATGATGGCCTGGGCGGTGACGGACTTGCCGGAGCCGGACTCGCCGAGGACGGCGAGGGTCTCGCCGGCGTTCACCGAGTAGTTGACGCCGTTGACCGCCTTGGCCACACCGTCACGGGTGTGGAACTCGACGTGCAGGTCCTTGACTTCGAGCAGCGGCCCGTTGTGCTCGGCGCTCTCGCGCGGCGCCGGGACGCTCGCGGTCTTGTCGATAGTGCTCACGATGTACGCCCTCCTCAGCGCAGCTTGGGGTCGAGGGCGTTGCGAACGGCTTCGCCGAGCATGATGAACGCCAGGACGGTGAGGCTCAGCATGATCGACGGGTACAGCAGGATGTGCTGCGACGTACGGATCGCCTGAACACCGGCGGAGATGTCGAGGCCCCACGAGACGGTCGGGGCCGCGAAGCCGAGACCGAGGTAGGACAGGGTCGCCTCGGCGGAGATGTAGCCGCCGAGCGCGATGGTCGCGACGACGATCACGGGAGCCATGGCGTTCGGCAGGATGTGCCGGAACAGGATCCGCGTGGTGCCGGCGCCGAGCGCCTTGGCCGCGTGGACGTAGTCGGCCTGCTTGACCGTGATCACGGCACCGCGCATGACGCGGGCCATCTGCGTCCAGCCGAGGAACGCGAGCGCTCCGACGACGACCATGATGGTGCGGTCGGTGAAGGCCTGCAGGACGACCATGGCGCCGAGCAGGAACGGGATGCCGAAGAAGATGTCGGTGACCCGGGAGAGCACCGCGTCGACCCAGCCGCCGAAGTAGCCGGCGAGCATGCCCACGAGGCCGCCCAGGAAGGTGACGATCGCGGTGACGAGGATGCCGACGATGACCGAGGCACGGGTGCCGTAGATCAGGCGGGCGTAGACGGAACGGCCCTGGATGTCGTAGCCGAGCCAGCCCTCGGAGCCGATCTTGCTCAGCTCCGGCTTGCCGACGTAGTGGTTCACGAGGTCGCCCGCGGTGGGCGAGGCGCTGGTGAACATCCCCGGGAAGGCCGCGATGAGCAGCAGGAAGAAGATCAGCACCGACGACACGAGGAAGTACGGGTTGCGGCGCAGGTCGCGCCAGGCGTCGCCCCACAGCGAGCGGGGCTTCTCCGGCTTGGCCTGGGGCGCGGGCGCGTCCACCGAGGGGGTGGCGACGACGGCCGCGTCAGCGGTCTTGGTCACGTCAGGCATACCGGATCCTCGGGTCCAGGACCGCGTACAGCAGGTCGATGAGCAGGCTGGTGACGAGGTAGACGACCACCAGGACGGTGACGAGACCGACCAGGGTGGAGCCCTCGCGGCGGGTGATCGACTCGTAGATCAGGCCACCGACACCCTTGACGTTGAAGAGGCCTTCGGTGACGACCGCACCGCCCATGAGGGCGCCGATGTCGGTGCCGAGGAAGGTGACCACGGGGATCATGGAGTTGCGCATCAGGTGCACGCCGATGACGCGTCGCTTCGGCAGGCCCTTGGCGATGGCGGTGCGCATGTAGTCGGCGCGCAGGTTCTCGGCCATCGAGGTGCGGGTGAGCCGCGCCACGTAGGCGAGCGAGAGGCCACCGAGGACGATGGCGGGGGCGATCATCTCCGAGAGCAGCTGGTCCTTGCTCACGTTCGGCTCGATCCAGCCGAGCTGGAAGGCGAACACCACCTTGATGATGAAGCCGAGCACGAAGACCGGGATCGAGATGATCAGCAGGGTGAAGATGAGGATCGCGTTGTCGGCGAGGCGCCCGGCGCGGAGGCCGGCGATGATGCCGAGGCCGATGCCGAAGACGAGCTCGAACGCGAACGCGAGGGCCGCCAGCTGGATGGTGACGGGGAAGGCGTCGCCCAGCACTTCGGTGACCGGACGGCCGTTGCGGATCTGGGTACCGAAGTCCAGGTGACCGATGATGCCCCACATGTAATCGGCGTACTGGACGAGGATGTGCCGGTCCAGGCCGAGTTCATGTCTCTTGGCGGCCAGGGTCGCCGGGTCGGCCCCCTTGTCGCCGAACAGCCCCAGCACGGGGTCGCCGGGCAGGCTGTAGACCAGAAAGAAGATCAGAGCGGTTGTCCCGAGGAAAACCGGGATCATCTGGAGCAGTCGTCGTGCGACATAGCGCCCCATCATGCCTCCGTTGAGATGTGACGGCCGCAGCCGACGGGCCCTCCCACGGCATGGCTGTCCGGATTCGGACAGCGCGATGCCGTGGAAGGGCCCCCCGGCCGCTGCGTAAGACACCGCGACGGGACTGACGTTTCCGTCAGTCCCGTGACGGTATGCGGACTACGCTCGGGTGATTACTTCTGCTTGACCTCGACGCCGGTCAGGATCGGGTCGCCGTCCTGGCCGTACGCCACGCCGGAGACGTTCTCCGAGTAGCCCGCGTTGACCTTGTAGTACCAGAGCGGGATGGACGGCATGTAGTTGACCAGGTTCTTCTCGATCGCCTGGTACTCCTTGACGGACTCCTCGAGCGTCTTGGCGGAGTCGGCCTTGGCGATCTCGGCGTCCAGCTCCTTGTTGGAGAAGTCGCCCTGGTTGCCGCCCGCACCCGTGCGGAACAGGTCCGAGATGAAGTTGGCGTTCACCGGGTAGTCGAGCACCCAGCCGGAGCGGTACAGGGACTTGACCTGCTTCTCCTTGCGGGCCGTCAGGTCCGCCTGGAAGTCCGGCTTGCCGTCGCCGACGCACTCGACGGACGTGGCCTGGGTGATGGAGTTGCAGACGGCCTCCACCCACTCCTTGTGGCCACCGTCGGCGTTGTACTGGATGGAGATCTTGTTGTTCGGGACGCCGCCGCCGGCCTTGATGAGCTCCTTGGCCTTGGCGGGGTCGAACTTGGTGACCTCGACCGCGTTCGGCTGGTAGCCGAGGACGCCCTTGGCGACCCAGCCGGTGGCGGGCTCACGGGTGCCGTTGAGCACCGTCTTGGTGATGGTGGCCCGGTCGATCGCCATGGACAGACCCTGCAGGACGCGCGGGTCGACGGCCTTCGGCTTCTTCCACTGGTCGGCGTAGAAGGCGATGGCGATGGTCTGGATCGCGGAGTACGCCTGGTCCACGGCGCGGTCGCCGAGGTCCTGACGGTAGACCGGGAGGTCCTTCGGGGCGATCTGGCGCAGGACGTCGACGTTGCCCGACTTCAGGTCCTCGTACGCGGCCTCGAGGGTGGTGTAGTTCTTGAACGTCACACCACCGTTCTTCGCCTTGTTCGGGCCCTTGTAGTCGTCGTAGCGGACGACCTCGATCTGCTTCTTGTGGTCCCAGCTCTTGAACTTGTAGGGGCCGTTGCCGACCGGGGCCTGGCCGCGGTCCTTGGCGGGAAGCTTGTAGAACGAGTCCGGCAGCGGCGCGAACACGATGTACGCGAGCTTGTGGGCGAAGTACGGAACCGGCTTCGCGAGCTCGATGGTGAGGGTGGTCTCGTCGATGACCTTCAGGCCGTCGAGGGTCTTGGCGGTGGGCTTGGCGCCCTCCTCCTCGGGGTGGACCTTCTCGAAGCCCTTGATGTCCGCGAACCAGGACGCGAGGCCCTGGGCGTTCTCGATGTTGGCGTTCCAGTTCCACGCGTCCACGTAGGACTTGGCGGTCACCGGGGTGCCGTCGTGGAAGGTCCAGCCCTTCTTGAGCTTGACGGTCCACAGCTTCGAGTCGGTGCTGGTGACCGACTCGGCGTTGATCATCTCGAGCGAGCCGTCGGCCTTGTAGTCGACCAGGGTCGAGAACAGGCCGGCCATGACGGCGGAGCCGTTCGACTCCATCGTGTCGCCGGTGAGCAGCGGCTTCTCCGGCTCACCCAGCTCGACGGAGAAGATGCCGTTCGGGTCGACCTTGCCACCGGCGCTGTCGCCCTTGTCGCCGTTGCCCCCGCCACAGGCGGTCGCAGCCAGGGCGACGATGATCGCGCCCGCTACCCACTTGGCGCTCTTGGCACCGCGCATGGGTTTCCTCCTCATGAGTCCACTTGTCATCAAGAAGGGCACTTCGAGACCTGCCGACACCCCTGACGGCGTTGATCCCCCGGTACCCCGAGTGTGCTCGTGAGTCGGCACTCCCCACAGTGCGTGACCCATTGACCCGAGCTCAATGGAGCCAACTATTAAGTACGCCCGGGCTGTAAACCACACTTAAGTGGTCTCGTTTTGACAACATCACCTAGGGCCCAGATACCGAAATCCGGACAAAGTGAGCACAGACAGACACCCGCGAAACGGACCGTTAACACACGTACCGGAGAGCGATGACCGGAATCCGGACACACGGGCGAGGCAATGCGTTTGACGAAAACGGCCCGGCCACTCGCACATGATGCGGGTGGCCAGGCCCTTCGTGTGAGATGCGGCTCAGCCGTTCCCGGCCGGAACGCCGTCGCCCGCCGCACCGGATCCGGTGCGGCGGGCGACGGCGCGTCAGGTGTCCCCGCGCGTCGGGCTCTCCCCGCGCGCGGGGAGCTCCCGGCGCGTCAGGCGTTCTTGGCGCGCGAGGCGGAGCGGCTGCGCTCCTTCTGGTCCAGGACGACCTTGCGGATGCGGACGGCCTCCGGGGTCACCTCGACGCACTCGTCGTCGCGGCAGAACTCCAGGGACTGCTCCAGGGAGAGCTTGCGCGGCGGGACGATCGCCTCGAACGAGTCGGCCGACGAGGACCGCATGTTCGTGAGCTTCTTCTCCTTGGTGATGTTCACGTCCATGTCGTCGGAGCGCGAGTTCTCGCCGACGATCATGCCCTCGTAGACCTCGGTGCCCGGGTCCACGAAGAGGACGCCGCGCTCCTGGAGGTTGGTCATCGCGAAGGCGGTGACCGCACCGGCGCGGTCGGCGACCAGGGAGCCGTTGTTGCGGGTCTGCAGCGGGCCGAACCACGGCTCGTGGCCCTCGTGGATCGAGTGGGCGATGCCCGTGCCGCGGGTGTTGGTGAGGAACTCCGTACGGAAGCCGATGAGGCCGCGGGACGGGACGACGAACTCCATGCGGACCCAGCCGGAGCCGTGGTTCGACATGTTGTCCATGCGGCCCTTGCGGACGCCCATGAGCTGCGTGACCGCGCCCATGTGCTCCTCGGGCACGTCGACCGTGAGGCGCTCGACGGGCTCGTGGATCTTGCCGTCGACCTCCTTGGTGACGACCTGCGGCTTGCCGATGGTGAGCTCGAAGCCCTCGCGGCGCATCTGCTCGACCAGGATGGCGAGCGCGAGCTCACCGCGGCCCTGGACCTCCCAGGCGTCGGGGCGCTCGGTGTCGAGGACGCGGAGCGAGACGTTGCCGACGAGCTCGCGGTCCAGGCGGTCCTTCACCTGGCGGGCGGTGACCTTGCGGTCCTTGACCGCGGCCTTGGCGTCCGCGCCCTTGCCGGTGCCGCCGCGGCCGACGAGCGGCGAGGTGTTGGTGCCGATGACCATGGAGATGGCGGGCTGGTCGACCGTGATCAGCGGCAGCGCGATCGGGTTCTCCGGGTCGGCCAGGGTCTCGCCGATCATGATGTCGGGGATGCCGGCGACGGCGCAGATGTCACCGGGGCCGGCGACCTCGGCGGGCTTGCGGGTGAGCGCCTCGGTCATCATCAGCTCGGTGATGCGGACGTTGGAGATCGTGCCGTCCCGCTTGATCCACGCGACCGTCTGGCCCTTGCGCAGCTCGCCCTGCTCGACGCGGAGCAGCGCGATGCGGCCGAGGAAGTTGTCGGCGTCCAGGTTGGTGACGTGGGCCTGGAGCGGCGCATCCTCGTCGTACGACGGGGCCGGGACGTGCTCCAGGATGGTGGAGAAGAAGGGCTCCAGGTTCTCGGAGTCCTGCGGGACCGTGCCGTCCGCCGGCTTGGTCAGCGAGGCGATGCCGTCGCGGCCGCAGGCGTAGACGATCGGGAACTCGATCTGGTCCTCGTCCGCGTCCAGGTCGAGGAAGAGGTCGTAGGTCTCGTTGACGACCTCGTCGATCCGGGAGTCCGGGCGGTCCGTCTTGTTGATGCAGAGGATGACGGGCTTGCGCTGCTGGAGGGCCTTGCGCAGCACGAACCGGGTCTGCGGGAGCGGACCCTCGGAGGCGTCCACCAGGAGGACGACCGCGTCGACCATCGACAGACCGCGCTCGACCTCGCCGCCGAAGTCGGCGTGGCCGGGGGTGTCGATGATGTTGATCGTGATCGGGGCCCCGCCGTCCTTGGGGTGGTACTTCACCGCCGTGTTCTTGGCGAGGATCGTGATGCCCTTCTCACGCTCCAGGTCGTTCGAGTCCATCATGCGGTCGTCGAGCTGCTGGTGGGCGGCGAAGGCACCGGCCTGCTTGAGCATGGCGTCGACGATGGTCGTCTTGCCGTGGTCGACGTGGGCGACGATGGCGACGTTACGGATGTCGTGGCGCGTGGGCATGGGTGGCTTGCGCTTCTCTCGGATCGTGGGAATCGGCGTCAGTTCCTCTTACGCCCGCCGGGCGGACGCGCCACGGCTATGTCCTATGGTACGGGGCTGCCGCGCAAGGGGCTTCCCCGGATCGATCCGAGAGGGTCTACTGGGACGTTTGGGGGTGCGTCCCGGGGTGTGGGGAAGGTCATGCGGTCCGGGTCAAGGGGCCGACGCGATCCTGCCCGCCGGGGTCGCCGGCGGGCAAGGAACTTGAGCTGGTTCTGAGGTTGCGGCCTGCGGTTTCAGCCGTTCGACCGGTTACCCTTGGACGTTTCGGCCTTCTTGAAACCGATGTCCTGGTACTGGGGGGCCGCGAAGCCCCAGGCGCCTGCGTTCACCACGTCCTGCCGGGCGGCGACCAGCTGGGGGCGCTGGTAGAGCGGGATGGAACCGGCCGCGGCCCAGATCCGGGCGTCGGCCTGGCGGATCAGCTCGCCCGCCTCCTCCTCGTCGAGGGTGCCGGCCGTCTGGTCGAAGAGCTGGTCGATGCGGTCCGTGCCGACCCGCGAGTAGTTCTGCTCGACCAGCAGGGAGCCGTCCGAGGCGGGCTCGGGCTTGGCGAAGATCGGCCGGGCGTCGGTCGCCGGGAAGGCGGAGGCCGGCCAGGAGTAGAGGGCCAGGTCGTAGTCGCCGGAGGCGATGTGGTCCTTGAAGAAGCTCTCGTCGGAGACCTTGGTGACCTCGGTGCGGATCCCGACGGCGTCGAGCATCCGGACGATGCGGTCGCCGACCGCCCGCAGCGTCTCCGAGCCGGGGCCGGAGGGCAGGACGAAGCGGAGGCTGAGGGCCTTGCCGTCCTTGCCGAGGGCCTGGGAGGCGGCGGGGACGGCGGCCGGGGCGGCGCTGCCCAGGGGGGCGTAGGCGCCGGCCACGCCCTTGTCCGGCTGGGCGTTCCCGGGCGCGGCCGCGGCGCGGGCGCCGGTGTCGAGGGCCTCGGCGCGGGCGAGGAGGGCGGCGCCCTCGCGGGCGGCGGCGGGGGCCGGGGCGAGGACCCGGGTGCCGGTCTCGGGGCCGCCGGGGCCGATCCGGGGGGCGGCGGGCAGCTCGCCGGGCTTGTCGTCGCCGACGATGTAGAGGCCGTCGTCGGAGGCGGTGTCGCCGCCCTCCGCCTTCTTCTTGGCGTCGGTCTGCTTCTCCCCCGCCTTCTTCTCGGCGTCGGTCCGCTTCTCCCCGGCCTTCTTCTCCGCCTCGGAGCCCGCCTCGGTGCCGGCGGGCTTCTTCCGGGCGCCGCCGGGGACCCAGCCGGCGTCGGCGAGGAGCGCGCGGGCCTCCTGGGTGTCCTGGTCGCCCAGCGCGTCGCTGCTGTCGGCGTAGGCGGCCTGGCCCGCCAGGGCGAGGTGGCTGCCGGGCGGGTCGGCCGGGAGGCCGAGCGGCTTGAGCACGGATTCGGCCAGTTCCCTGCGGTCGATGGCGCGGGCGACCGCGCGGCGGACCCGCTCGTCGGCGAGCGGTCCCGACTCGCCGTTGAGGGAGAGCTGGGTGTAGGCGGGCTCCAGGGACTTGCGGACGACGTAGCCGGCGAGGGCGTCCTGGGCGGCTGCGTAGCGGGCGGCGGCCGCCTTGTTCTCGGCGCGGGCGGCCCTGACCTCGGCGGCCAGCTCCTCGTCCGCGCCGTGGGCGAGCGCCCAGGAGCCGAGGGCCTTGCCGGGGGTGATGGCGGAGCCGGGGCCGTGCAGCTGGGCGGCCTGGGCGCCGCTGCGGCCGGCGCCGGCGTCCTTGAGGGCGAGGGCGATGCGCTCGGCGGTGGAGCGGTCGATCTCGGCCAGGTCGAGCTTCCCGCCGGCCAGGGCGGCCTCGCGGTCGGCGCGCGGGACGGCGCGCAGCACGAGGCTGTCGAGCTTGGCGGGCTTGCCCCACCAGCGGGGGTTGCGGGTGAGGGTGAGGTCGCCGGTCTTCCGGTCCGCCTTGCCCAGCAGGAACGGTCCCGCGGTGGCCTTGAGGGTGGTGCGGGCGCCGTCGTTGAAGGAGTTCGGGGAGCCCATCACCTGCTTCGGGTAGAGCGGGGTGAAGAGGGAGCGCCAGTCGGCGTAGGGCTTGCCGAAGGTGACCCGCACCTCCAGGTCGTTCCGGCCCTTCTCGATCTTCTCGATCCGCTCGTAGCCGGCGTTGCGGGCCGTCCAGTAGGCGGTGTCGCGGCCGCTGAGGGCCCGCCACTGGGCGACGAAGTCGGCGGCGCCGATCTCGCGCCCGTCGCTCCACACGGCCTGCTGGTTGAGCTTGTAGAGGACGACCTGGCGGGGTTCGGTCTCGACGACCTCGGCGGTCTCCAGGTAGTCGGGGTTGAGCCGGGGCCTGCCGCGCTCGTCCAGGGTGTGCAGGGCGGGCAGCACGGCGCCCGCGACGCGGTTGGTGGTGGCGTCGGCGTCGGCCTGGAAGGCGTTGAAGGTGGCGGGCAGGGCGTCCACCGCCCACCGCAGGGTGCCGCCGTCCTCGACCAGGGCGCGCGCGGTGGGCGCGTTGTCCTGGGCCGCGGCCGGGGCGGCGCCGGCGTCGTCGTCGGAGCTGCATCCGGCGAGGACGGTGACGGCGAGGACCGCGCTGGTGAGGGTGGCGACGGAACGGAGTGTTCGGGAGCGGGGGCTCCTGGACGAACCGGCCCATGTCCTCCCCTGGGGGGCGCCGACCTGGGACATGACTTTTACCCCTTCGTCCGTTTTATGCCATTTGGAGATGATCAGATCTCTTGGTCATCCCACTGAACGGCACCCTGCGGACGCGGCCCCGCCGACACGGCGGCGGGCCCGGCAAACCCCACTCGTGCGGCCCAACAGCCCCGGCCGCCTCCCCCGCGCGGCCGCCTCCTCAGCCGCCCTCCTCGGGCGCCCGGCCCGTGGGGGACCAGCCCGCGCGGTAGGCCGCCCAGTCGCCGGGCTCCTCGGCGAAGTCCACGTAGAGCGCGACGCCGAAGCGCTCGCGGCCCGGGTCGGTGCGGCCGAGCCCGAGGCGCACGCCCCGGACGGCCGCCCCGACGGTCTCGGCGCTCTCGTGGTGCCCCAGGTCGTCCTCGTGGAAGAAGGGCAGCCCCATGAGCAGGTCGGTGGAGTCCGGGGTCGCCTCCAGGGCGAGCGCGGTCTGCTGGGCGACGTAGCCGCCGTACGAACTCTCCAGCGGCATCCAGGTGTCGTAGGACATGACGGCGATCTGGTCGACCCGGCGGGCCACCTCGCCGAAGTACTCCTGCGACCACCACTTGCCCTGGTCCGAGAAGAGGCGGAGCACGGAGTGGGCGCCCGGCAGCGGGTCGATCTGGTGGGCGGCGACGGAGAGCGGGGCGTTCCGGGACCGGGTCAGCCGCCCCAGGTCGTCCAGGAGCGTCAGGTAGTGGGGGTCACCGGACTGGAGCGGCTCCAGGTCGAAGTGGACGCCGTCGAAGCCCGCGTCCAGGACCTGGCGGGCGGAGGCCGTGACGGCCTTGCGGGAGGCGGCGTCGGAGAGCCGCAGGCCGGTCGGCCCCTCGTTGGCGAGGACGTCGCCGAGCCAGGCCTGGACCCGTATCCCGGGCAGCACGCGGTGGACGCCGTCGGTCAGCCACTTCGCGCGCGGGTGCCGGGCGGCCGGCAGGGTGCCGTCGTGTTCGAGCGGTCCGGCGTGCACGTACAGGTCCCTGACGCCGGTGCCCTCCAGCCGCTCGGCGAGGGCCGCGAGGTCGGCGTCCTTCTTCCTGCCGTCCACCCACGCGTGCCCGATCCAGTACGCGTCCTTCCCGCGCGTGCGGGCGTCGTCGCGCAGGTCGCCCGCGTAGCTCACCCGCAGGGCGAGCGCCCCGAAGAGCGGCGGCACCACGAGGAGCAGCACCGGCACCAGCACCCACCAGCGCCCCTTGCGCCACATCCGCCTCAGTCGTCCGTCCATCCGTGCCCCCCGGAGAGCGTCGCGGGCCTCCCCGCCCGCCGGAGAGACCGCCGTGAAGACCGGCTCCGACAGGGACGCCCGGCGGCGGGCGGCCGGTTGCGGGAGCGGGGCCCGGCAGCGGCGGCCGGTTCCCCGGGCGGCGCCCCCGCACCGGCGGGCGGTTCCCGGGGCGGCGGGCCGGCGGCGGCGGCCGGTGCGCGGAACGGCGGCGCCGCACCGGTGACCGGTTCTTCGGGCGGCAGCCCCGCACCGGCGGCCGGTTTCCGGGGCGGGGGCGTCCGGTCGCGGGGCCGCAGAGCAGTACATAACCTCCCCTTTGTGACCCGAACAGCCACCCGAGTCCTGCTCGCGATGCTCGTGGCGGCGTGGTGGCTCGTCGCGCCCGCCGCCTCCGGCGCCCGCGCCGACGACCCCGTCGTCCTCCCCTCCGACGGGCAGGTCCTCGACCGGGTGGGCGCCCTGCGCGACCGGCGCCCCGAGGTCGTCGAGGCCCTCGACCGGCTCTACGACGACCGGCGCCTCCAGCTCTTCGTGGTCTACGTCCGGGACTTCTCCGGCCGCTCCGGCCAGGACTGGGCGGACGCGACCGCCGAGCGCAACGGCCTGGGCCTCGACGACGTGCTGCTCGCCGTCGCCACCCACGAGCGGCGGTACGGCTACTCCGTCGACCCCGGCTCCCGCCTCACCCAGGCCCAGCTGGACGACGTGGCCAGGACCGCCATCGAGCCCGCGCTGCGGGCGAACGACTGGGCGGGCGCGGCGATCGGCGCGGCGGACGGCTACGGCGCCGTCCTCGCCGGCCTGCCCGTCCCCGTCCCCGAGCTCACCCCCGGCCCCGCCGACCCGGGCGGCTCCGGCGGCACGGTCTCCGGGACCGACCTGATCCTCCCGGTCGCGCTCGTCGGCGGCGCCGGCGCGGTGGCGGTGTACGCGTACACCCGCCGCAGGCGGCGGACCGCGACCCGCACCACGCCCGGCGGCGGCGGGGGCTGGGGGCGGCCCGCGCAGCCCTCCCTGGAGGAGCTGGACGGCCGGGCCCGGCGGACGCTGGTCGAGACCGACGACGCCGTCCGCACCAGCCAGGAGGAACTGGGCTTCGCCACCGCGCAGTTCGGCGAGGAGGCCACCCGGCCCTTCGAGGAGGCGGTGGCCTTCGCCAAGGAGCGGCTGACCGCCTCCTTCCGGCTGCGGCAGAAGCTCGACGACTCCTTCCCCGAGGACGAGGCCACCCGGCGCGCGATGCTCGACGAGATCCTGCGCGGCTGCGCCGAGGCCGACGCCCGGCTGGACGCGGTGACCGAGGACTTCGACCGGCTGCGGGCTCTGGAGCGGACCGCGCCCGAGGCGCTCGCCGCGGTCGAGACGGCCTTCCGGACGCAGACCGGCCGGATCTCCGGCGCCGAGGCGGCGCTGGCGGCGATGCGCGAGCGGTACCCGGAGTCCGCGGCCGCCCCGGTCGCCGCGGGCGTCGAGCAGGCCAAGGACCGGCTGGTCTTCGCCACCACCCACGTCAACCGGGCCCGCCAGTCCGTCGACGCCGGCGACACCGGCTCCGCGGCGGTGCACGTGCGGGCCGCCGAGGGCGCGGTCGACCAGGCGGCCCGGCTGATCGAGGCGGTGGACCGGCGGGCGCGGGAGCTGGCCGAGGCGGACGGCCGGCTGCCCGGCGCGCTCGCCGAGACGGACGCCGACCTGGCCGAGGCCCGCGGCCTGCTGGAGGGGAGCGCGCGGGGCGCCTCGACGGGCGACCTGCGCGGCCGGATCGCCCGCGCGGAGTCGGTGGCGGCGGAGGTCCGGCGGACGGTGGAGGCGGGGCGGTACGACCCCCTGGACGCGCTGCGCCGGATCGAGGAGGCGGACGCGGCGCTCGACGCGGCGCTGGCCGGCGCGCGGGAGCGCGAGTCCGGTGACGCCCGGGCCCGGGCGCTGCTCGACGAGGCGCTGCTGACGGCCGGTGCGGAGCTGGGGGCGGCCTCGGACTACGTCCAGACGCACCGGGGCGCGGTGGGCAGCGAGGCCAGGACCCGGCTGGCGGAGGCGCAGCGGCGGCTGGAGAAGGCGCGGGCGCTGGCGGCGGACGAGCCGCAGGCGGCGCTGGCGGAGGCCCAGCGGGCGGACGGGCTCGCGCGGCAGGCGCAGGAGTCCGCCGAGCAGGACGTGCGGCGGTACGGGAACCCGAACGGGCCGGGCGGGGTGGCGGGAGGGAGCGGGGGCGGCGGGCTCGGCGGGGCCGTGCTCGGCGGCATCGTCCTCGGCGGGCTGTTCGGCGGGGGCTCCGGCAGGGGAAGGGGCGGGTTCGGGGGCGGGGGCGGGTTCGGGGGCGGAGGTTTCGGCGGCGGGCCGGGCAGCTTCGGCGGCAGCGGCACCCGCGGCCGGCGGGGCGGCGGCGGCCGCTTCTGAGTTCCACGTCCACGACACCCCCCAGGGAGCAGTGCATGAGCAAGCAGACCGTCCTCGGCCGGGTCACCCAGCTGGCGAAGGCGAACATCAACGCCCTGCTGGACCAGGCGGAGGACCCGCAGAAGATGCTGGACCAGCTGATCCGGGACTACTCGGGGAACATCTCGGAGGCCGAGGAGGCGGTGGCGGCGACCATCGGCAACCTGCGGCTGATGGAGCAGGACCACGCGGAGGACGTGGCGGCGGCGGCCGAGTGGGGCGGCAAGGCGCTGGCGGCCAGCCGGAAGGCGGACGAGCTGCGGGGCGGCGGGCGGACGGCGGAGGCGGACCGCTTCGACAACCTCGCCAAGGTGGCGCTCGGCCGTCAGCTCCAGTCGGAGAAGGAGGCGCGGACGGCCGAGCCGGCCATCGCCGCGCAGACCGAGGTCGTGGCGAAGCTGACCTCGGGGCTCGACCGGATGAAGGCCAAGCTGGTCGAGCTCCGGGCCAAGCGGGACGAGCTGGTCGCCCGCGCGAAGTCGGCGCAGGCGCAGAACACGATGATGGACGCGGTGAAGAACATCGACGTGCTGGACCCCACGAGCGAGCTGAACCGCTTCGAGGACAAGGTGCGCCGGGAGGAGGCGCGGGCGCTGGGCAAGCAGGAGCTGGCCGCGTCCTCGCTCGACGCCCAGTTCGAGCAGCTGGACGCGCTCGGCGACGAGGCGGAGATCGCGGCCCGGCTGGCCGCCCTCAAGGCGGCCTGACGGGCCCGGCGCCGCGCGCGCGTCGGCGGTCCGGGCCCGGGCCGCCGTTCAGAACATGCTGAGCAGCTGGTCCACGGTGGGTTCCGCCGCGGGTCCGCCGTCGGGAAGGGCCAGTTCGAACCAGACGGTCTTGCCGCGCGGGGTGCGCCGCGAGCCCCAGGACGCGGAGAGCAGTCCGACGAGCTGGAGGCCGCGGCCGCCCTCGTCGGTGTCCTTGGCGCGGCGCCGGCGCGGCTGGACCAGGCCGGCGTCCCAGACCTCGCAGACGAGGGTGCGGTCGCGCAGCAGCCGGAGCCGTATCTCGCCCTCGCCGTACCGCAGCGCGTTGGTGACGAGTTCGCTGACGAGGAGTTCGACGGTGTCGACGAGGGCGTCGAGGCCCCAGGCGGTGAGCTGGGTACGGGCCAGCTCGCGGGCCCGGCCGACGGAGCGGGGCTCGCGGGGCAGCCGCCAGTCCCCCACGGCCTCGGCGGGCAGTCCCCGGATACGGGCCATCAGGAGGGCGATGTCGTCCTCGCCGTGTCCGGTGTCGAGGGTGTTGAGCACCCGGTCGCAGACGTCCTCCAGGGGTCGGGCCCGGTCGGCGAGGGCCCGCTTGAAGGCGCCGAGTCCCTCGTCGAGGGGGTGGTCGCGGGATTCGACGAGGCCGTCGGTGTAGAGGGCGAGGAGGGAGCCCTCGGGGAGTTCGACCTCGACCTCCTCGAAGGGTTCGCCGCCGACGCCCAGCGGCATCCCCGGAGGCACGTCGAGGAGCAGGGCCTCCTCGCCGGGTTCGACGAGGACGGGCGGGAGGTGGCCGGCGTTGGCGAACGTACAGCGTCTGGTGACCGGGTCGTAGACGGCGTAGACGCAGGTGGCGAGGTAGACCTCGGAGAGTTCGGGGCCGCGGTTCTTGTGCGCGCGGGACTGCTGGGCGCCGATGGGGGCGCCGAGGCCGCGGGCGATCTCGTCGAGGTGGGAGAGGACCTCGGCGGGTTCGAGGTCGAGCTGGGCGAGGGTGCGGACGGCGGTGCGCAGCTCGCCCATGGCGACGGCGGCGCGCAGGCCGCGGCCCATGACGTCGCCGATGACGAGGGCGGTGCGGTGACCGGGGAGTTCGATGACGTCGAACCAGTCGCCGCCGACCTCGGTGGCGTCGGTGCCCGGGAGGTAGCGGCACGCGATGTCGAGTCCGGCGGCCTCGGGGTCGCCGGGCGGGAGCAGGCTGCGCTGGAGGATGAGGGCCCGCTCGTGCTCGCGCCGGTAGAGGCGGGCGTTGTCGATGCAGACGGCGGCGCGGGCGGCGAGCTCCACGGCGAGGGCCCGGTCGCGGTCGCCGAAGGGTTCGCTGCCCTTGGTGCGGGAGAACTGCACGAGGCCGACGACGGTGTCGTGGGCGACCATCGGGACGGCGAGGGTGGAGTGGACGAGGTCGCCCTCGCCGCCGGGCGTCATGCGGAGGCGGCCGGTGCGCAGGGCGCCCGCGGTGGGCGAGTTGAAGGGGTAGCGGTGGACGGCTCCGACCTCGATGGGGGCGGCTCCGCCGCCGTCGCCGGCCGGGCCGTGGCCCCCGTCGGTCCTGAGGGGGGTGTCGGAGACGGCGGAGGCGAAGGCGACCCGGCGCAGTTCGGCGCTGCCCGCGCCGTAGCCGACGTCGTGGGAGCTGCCCCAGCGACCGGGCGGGGCCTCGTCGCCGGTGAGGAGGCCCTGGTAGAGGTCGACGGAGGCGAGGTCGCAGAAGCCGGGGACGGCGACGGCGAGGAGTTCGCGGGCGGTGGCCTCCAGGTCGAGGGAGTTCCCTATGCGGGCTCCGGCCTCGTTGAGGAGGGCGAGGTTGCGGCGGGCGCTGGCCGCCTCGCGGGCGGCGTTCTCCCGGCGGGTGACGTCGATGCCGAGGCCGGCGACGCCGACCGGGCGGCCGGAGCCGCTGTGCACCCGGTAGAGGTTGACGGACCAGTGGCGGCGGATCCGGGCCCCGGGGGCGGCGCCGGTGATCCGGAGGTCGTTGACCGACTCGCCGGTCTCCAGCACCCGGCGCAGGGCGGCGGTCATCCGGTCGGCCTCGGGCTTGGCGAGGTAGTCGTGGACGCTCCGGCCGCGGTGGTCGTCGGCGTCGCCGCCGAAGACGGACGCGAAGCGCCGGTTGGCGCGCTTGACCGTGAGGTCGGTGCCGAAGAGGAGGAATCCGAAGGGCGATTGGCCGAAAATCGCCTGGGAGGCGGCGAGGTCGGTCTCGATCCGGCGCAGCGCCCGGACGTCGACCACGATGCACAGCGCGGCCCGCTCGCCGGTCTCGGTCTCGCTCGGCATCACGTACATCTCGGCGATGCCGTGCGGCCGTTCCTGTCCCGGGGGCCCGGCCTGGCCGGGGATGCGGAAGGGGACGAGGCCGGTCCATTCGCGTCCGTCGAGGACCTCCTTGACCCTCCGGTGGCCACGATCGCGCAGCTCGGCGGGCATGAACGCCTCGACGGGGTCCTTGCCCCTGGCCTCCCGGGCGTCGACTCCGAAGAGGTCCTCCGCCCGGCGGCTCCACTGGTCGACGCGCCCGTCGGGCCCGAGGGAGAAGGAGGCGACCCGGATGTAGTCGTAGATCGAACCGGGCGGGCTGCTCTGCCACACGACGCCGCCCGTCGTCTCGGATATCTCGCTCACGCGACCGTCCCCTCCAGCTCACCGCACCGGACCGGCCATACCCGCAGTATTCAGCACGGCGGGCACCGGCGGCACGACGTCCACGATCACAGGGTGGTCTCGGTCGGCTCGTGACCCGCTCAGGTGATCGTCGTCCCTCTCTCTTTACTCACCAGGGAGAGCCAGCTCGAACCATACGGTTTTCCCGGTGACGCCCTGGCGGGTCCCCCAGCGGCGTGCGGAACAGGCCACGAGGCTGAGCCCGCGGCCCCCTTCGTCGTCGGGTCCCGCGGGCCGCTCGGTGGGGGGATCCGGAAGCGGATCCGAGACCTCCACGAGGAGGGCGGAGTGCCGGGGCGGGTTCGTGGCGGCGCCCTCGGCCCGCAGGATGCGCACGCCGATCGGCCCGGAGGCGTACCGCAGGGAGTTGGTGACCAGCTCGCTGACCAGCAGGACGGCGACGTCCCCGACGGCCGGGTCGATCGCCCAGGAGCGGAGCGTCTCGCGCACGGCGTGGCGTGCGGTGCGCACCGCTCCCGCCTCCGCCGGGAAGTTCCACTCGGCGCGGGCGCCGTCGGTGTCGATCACACGCGATCACTTCCCCAGGCGTGGTGCAGCAGGAAGAGGATCACCCTCTCCCGAGGGACCAATGGGGACATACCCGTAATTCGACGCGAAATACCCCCAGGGGGCGGCCATGGGCGCACGGTGGCACGAACGGCGTAGGGAGCCGGGCCCGCGCCGGGGTCAGGGGCGCGCGGCCGGAAGCCTGCGCGCCGCCTCCGCGACCGCCGGGCGGTCCTGGTCGAGCCAGTCCACGGTGTCCAGTTCGTGGCGGGCGAGCCAGCGCAGCGCGTCGTGATCCTCCAGCGGGCGGGGCGTGCCGGAGAGCAGCCGGGCGGTCCACACCCGCAGGACGTAGCCGGGTTTGAGGGGCCATTCGCCGGGGATCCGCTCGCCGGTCTCGGTCTCGACGCCGAGCTCCTCGCGCAGTTCGCGGACGAGGGCGTCCTCGGGGCGCTCGCCGGGCTCGACCTTCCCGCCGGGCAGTTCCCAGCGGCCGGCGAGATCGGCGGGGGCGCTGCGGCGGGCGGCGAGCAGACGGCCGCCGTCGAGGAGGGCGGCCGCGACGACGACCACGGCACCGGTCCCGTGGCCGGGTCCGGTGCCGTGGTGCGGGGTGCTTTCGGTCATGCCCGCGAGGGTAGCCGGGGCGTCAGGGGGTGGGGGCGACGTGCTCCACCCAGTAGAGCTGCTTGTGGCCGCGGGAGTCGAGGGTGTCCGCGATCTTCTGGGCTTCGTCCCGGGTCGCGTACCGGCCCACCCGGTAGCGGTTGCCGTTGTCGTCCTGCCGTATCACGAGCCACGGATGGACGGGGCCGCTGTCGGTCATCAGGCTTCTCCCTCCGCCGTGCCAGGCGTCACCAAGGATCTCCGGGAAACCGCAATCCGCATATGCCCGAGCTTACGCCTGACCTTCACGCAGCGGATATGGGTTTTCACCAAGAGACACGGATCGGCCGGGAACCGACGGCAGGAGGCCGAAGGTCACATGCCGGGCACCTTCCCGGGGACCGTCGGCACCGGCATGAGGACGGGTCCCGCACCGAGGGCCGGCGCCTTGCGGCAGGCGTCGCCGCAGTCGGCGTCGAGCGAGCAGCAGAGCGAGCAGACCGGGCCGGAGCGGACCGGGCAGTCGGCGATGTCGGGCAGTTCGTACGCGGTCTCGCACTCGGCGCAGGTGTGGGTGGCCCGCTCGTCGGCGGGGGCGGCGCCGGGGCCGTTCACCGGGTTGGGGCGGGCGAGGTAGTAGCGGCCCTTCGTCGCCCAGGCGATGAGCGGGCAGAGGACGAGGGCGAGACCGGCGGCGATGAAGGTGGAGAAGGCCTCGGCGTAGGTGCCGAAGAGGCCGAAGAAGGCGAGGATCGACACGACGGAGGCGACGACCATGGCGCCGAAGCCGGCCGGGTTCACCGCGTACAGGTAGGCCCGCTTGAACTCGATGTACGGCGGGGACCAGCCGGCCCGCTTGTTGATGACGAGGTCGGCGGCGACGGCGGTGATCCAGGCGATGCCGACGTTGGAGTAGAAGCCGAGCAGCTTGCCCAGCGCGGCGAACATGTTCATCTCCATCAGCGTCAGCGCGATGGCGAGGTTGAGGAAGATGTACCAGACCCGGCCGGGGTGCCGGTGGGTCATGCGGGAGAAGAAGTTCGACCAGGACAGCGAGCCGCTGTAGGCGTTGGTGACGTTGATCTTGATCTGGGAGACGATCACGAAGAGCGCGGCGGCGGGCAGCGCGAGGCCGCCGAGCCAGGGCTTCAGCGCCTCGATCTGCGGGGCGATCGGCTCCAGGGCGTGGGTCTTGCCGACCGCCTCCAGGGCGACGAAGGCGAGGAAGGCGCCGCCGAGCTGCTTGGCCGCGCCGATGATCACCCAGCCGGGGCCGGCGGCGAGCACGGCGAGGTTCCAGCGGCGCCGGTTGGCCTCGGTCTTCGCCGGCATGAAGCGCAGGTAGTCGGCCTGCTCGCCGATCTGGGCGATGAGGGAGAGCGCCACGCCGGTGCCGAGCCCGAAGCCGATCCAGTCGAAGCCGGAGCCGGCGCCCTCGGTGCCGCCGAAGGAGGCGAAGGCGCCCCAGGCGTCCGGGGCCTCGAAGGCGAGGACCAGGAACGGCAGGACCATGCCGACGATCCAGACGGGCTGGGTCCACGCCTGCACCTTGGCGAGCGCCCCCATCCCGCGGAAGACGATCGGGATGACGATGAGGGTGGTGACGAGGTAACCGATCTCGACCGGGAGCCCGACGGCCTGGTGCATGGCCTGGGCCATGATCGAACCTTCGAGCGCGAAGAAGATGAAGGTGAAGGAGGCGTAGATGAGCGAGGTGAGGGTGGAGCCGAAGTAGCCGAAGCCGGCGCCCCGGGTGATGAGGTCCATGTCCAGGCCGTACTTCGCGCAGGCGCGGGCGATGGGGATGCCGGTGAGGAAGATGATCGCGGCGGCGGTGAGGATCGAGGCGAATCCGCTGGTGAAGCCGTACGCGAAGACGATCGAGGCGCCGATGGCGAAGTCGGCGAGGTAGGCGATGCCGCCGAGCGCGGTGCCGGCGACGGTCCCGGGCGACCAGCGCCGGAAGGAGTGCGGGGCGTAGCGCAGCGAGTAGTCCTCGCGGCTCTCGTCGGCGGCGAGCTTCGCGTAGCTGCGGCGGGGGGCCGGAGCGGGAACGGGGGCGGCGGGGGCGGGCGGTGCCTCCGCCGGCGCCGGGGCCGCCGGCTCCGGTTCCGAGGTGGGCGTGGTGACGGTCTCCGCCATGGGGGCTCCTGTCGTCCGGCCGGGTCGCGGGTACGGGGCAGGAAGCTAGGAGCCGCGTGTGTCGAGCCCTCACCGCCCGGCATTGCCGACCGGTAACACCGCCTGACGCACCGTTAACTCCACGTCACGCCCCCCGGACACCGAACCCCGGCCAGCGGTACCGGGGCGGGGGCGGGGGGAGGAACACCGGGCGTTCGGCGGCCGGGGGGCCGGAGCCGCGGGCGGCCGGACGGCCGGACGGCCGGACGGCCGGACGGCCGGACGGCCGGACGGCCGGACCATCAGACGGGGCCAAGGCCGGGGCCGGGCCCCCGGGTCAGCGGACCGGGAGGTGGTAGGAGAGGCGGTAGCGGTCGGCGGGGACCACCACGTCGGCGGTCTCCACCGGGAGGCCGGAGGCGTAGAAGGTGCGCTCGACGACCATGACCACGTGGCCGGGGACGCCGCCGAGGACGAGCAGCTCCTCGGCGAGGCCGGGGCGGGCGCCGACCTCCTCCACCACGTTGTCCACGACGACGTCGATCGCCGCCATCCGCTCGACCACGCCGCAGCCGCCCAGCGGCCCCTCCTCGGGGAGCATCACGGGGGTGCGGCCGGTGACGGCCAGCGGCTCCCAGGAGGTGGCGACCATCATGGCCTCGCCGCCGTCCCGGTAGACGTACCGCGTGCGCATCACGCGGTCGCCGGGCTCGATGCCCAGCCGCGCGGCGACCTCCCGGCCCGCCGCCTCCTGCTCGCTGCTCGCGTCCCAGGTGCCGCGCGCGCCCTCGGCGGCCTGCTCCTGCCGGAAGGGGGTGGCCCCGCCGGCGGGCCGGTAGCCGGAGCGGGCGACGCGGCGGGGCACCGGCCGCTCCCGCACGTACGTCCCCGAGCCGGAGCGGCCCTCGACGAGCCCCTCGGCCATGAGCACCTTGCGGGCCTCCAGCGCGACGGTGTCCGACACCCCGTACTCCTCGCGGATGCGTGCCTGCGAGGGAAGGCGGGTATGCGGCGGGAGCGAGCCGTTCGCGATCTTCTCCCGCAGATCGCTCGCCACGCGCAAATAGGCGGGCTGCTCACCGAACGTCACTGGACACTCCCCTCAGGTTGACGGACAGCTACAGACTGGCAACCGAATGTGGCCATCCGCAAGCATGGGCCAGAGTTTCACCCGAAGTGATGAAGGACGATCGACCCCGTCCGCCCTCTTGACCCCTATTGGTCTGGACCAATAACTTCCTGCTGCGCACGCCTCGCACGCTCCATCCCGCCTCGCACAGGAACGAGCCCATGCGTCCCAGAGCCCTGACCAAGCTGACCCTCGGCACGGCCGCCGCCGCGGCCCTCGGCCTCCTCGCCACGCTGGCCCCCGCCGCCGACGCCCACCCCCGCCCCGCCCACCGGCCGCCCGCCGCCGAGCACGCCCTCAAGCGGGTCGGCTACTTCACCCAATGGGGCATCTACGGGCGGAACTTCCAGGTCAAGGACCTGGAGACGAGCGGCACCGCCGGCAAGCTCAGCCACATCAACTACGCCTTCGGCATCGTCGACAAGGCCGGCAAGTGCGTCATCGGCCCCGTCCCGGGCTCCGACCCCTGGGCCGACTACGTCCGCCCCGTCGACGCCGCCTCCTCCGTGGACGGCACGGCCGACACCACGGAGCAGCCGCTGGCCGGCAACTTCAACCAGCTGCGCGAGCTGAAGGCCGCGCACCCGAACCTCAAGGTCATGATCTCGCTGGGCGGTTGGAGCGGTTCGGCGTACTTCTCCGACGCCGTGCGCACCCCCGAGTCCCGCCGCGCCCTGGTCTCCTCCTGCATCGACCTCTACATCAAGGGCAACCTCCCGCGGGACGGCGCCCGGGGCGGCGCCGGAGCGGCCGCCGGCCTCTTCGACGGCATCGACCTCGACTGGGAGTGGCCCGGATCCGAGGGCAACGCGGGCAACGTCATCCGTCCCGAGGACAAGGTCAACTTCACCGCCCTCGTACGGGAGTTCCGCAACCAGCTGGACGCGTACGGGCGTTCGCTGCCGCAGCGCAGGCACTACGAGCTGAGCGCCTACGTGCCCACCGCCCCCGCCAAGATCGACGCGGGCTTCGAAGTCGCCAAGATCATGCGGGACTTCGACTTCGTGAACCTCCAGGGCTACGACTTCCACGTCTCCGGAGAGCAGACCACCGCCCAGCAGTCCGCGCTCTTCGCCAAGGACGACTGGAGCGTCGAGGGGACCGTGAAGTCCTGGCTGCGGCGCGGCGCGCCGGCCCACAAGCTGGTGGTCGGCATGCCGTTCTACGGCCAGGGCTGGACCGGCGTGACCGGCGGCGGCGACGGCCTCGGGCAGCCCGCCGCGGGCCCCGCCCCGGCGACCTGGGCGCCCGGCTCCGAGGACTACGAGAACCTCAAGAAGCTCGCGGAGTCGGGGACGTACCAGCTCCACCGGGGCCACCGGAACGGCCACGCCTGGCTCTTCGACGGCACCACCCTGTGGACCTACGACGACCCGGCCGTGCTGCGCACCAAGGCGAACTGGGTCCGCACCCACGGGCTCGCCGGCGCGATGGTCTGGTCGCTGGACGGCGACACCGCCGACGGCGAGCTGATCGGCGCCATCGACCGCGGCCTCACCCGCCGCTGAGCCCTCGCCGCACCCCCCCGCTCCCCCGGGGCCGCCCCGCCGGCGGCTCCCGAGGGACACGGACCGGACCGCCGGCGACGGCGGGCCCGGGGCGCGGGACGGCGGCTGGTCACGGGCCGCCGTCCCCGCCCCCGGGCCGCCTCCCGGCACCGGTGCCGGTCCGCACACGACGGGGCCGGGTCCGCCGCGCGCGGACCCGGCCCCGTCCGCGCGCGTCAGACGGAGCCGCGGTCCTCCGGGCCCTCCGGGGGCGTGTGGGTGAGGCCGAGGGCCTCGCGGACGTCGGCCTCGGCGTCGCCCGACAGCAGCTCGAAGGCGCGGTCGTAGGCGTCCCAGAAGTCGTCCGCGTCCTCGGCCCGGACGAGCTTCGCCCACTGCTTCGAGGCGGAGTCCAGGTCCGTCAGGTACGCGTCCATGGAGGCGCGCGCGGACGGCTCCCAGGTGCGGCCGCGCAGTCCGGCGCGCGCCGAGTCGATCGCCGCGCGCACGTCGGCGGCCCAGGCGCGGTTGGCCTCGATGTCGTCCTCCGGGTCGGCCTCGGGCTCCTCGTAGGCGGCGTCCTCGATGGGGTTCACGTGGGTGAGGAAGGCCAGCTGGCCGGGGGCGAGCGTGGTCGCGTCGGAGCGCAGCGAGCCCGTGGTCCGCTCCTCGCCGCCGATGCCGCAGGCGATCCGGCGCTCGCCCTGGCGCCACGCCTGCCGGTCCGGGTAGTAGTAGAGGCTCAGGGTGTCGGCGGTCAGCGCCCAGGTGTCGCGCACGTAGGTGCCGGCCATGGCGTCGCAGCGCTCCTCGCCGAGCGCCTCCAGCTTCCGGTCGCCGGGCCAGCCGTCGAAGCCGGTGACCTCGAACCGTCCGGTGATCTCGCCGTCGTGGGGCTCGGCGCAGTCCACGACCCGGACGCCCAGGGTGTACTCGCCCTGCCCGGCGTCGTCGAGGAAGCACTCCCCGGTGCGCAGTTCCATCGGCATCCGGGAGGAGGCCGCCTCCCGCACGCCTTCGTTGAACCCCCTTACGGCATCCTGTATCTGACCGGTGATCAGGCCGAGGAGGACGAGCAGGGTGCTGATCGAGGAGAGCACGGTGCCGGCGATCGCCAGCCCCTTGCCGCCCTGTCCCCGCCGCTTGATCTGCCGCAGGGCGAAGATCCCGAGGACGAGTCCGAGCGGCGGCAGGCAGCAGACGATCCCGCTGACGAGCGAGCCGATGGCGAGCCCGTTGGTGGTCGTCGCCGGCCGCCCGTAGGGGCCGTAGGGCCCCGGGACGCCCGCGTAGGGCATGCCCGGCGAGGTGTACGGCCCGGGGGCGGCGTACGGCCCGGGGGTCGCGTACGGGCCCGGCGCCGGGTGGGGCCCGGGGGCCGGGTACGCGGCGGGAGCGGGCCCGGCGGGGGTGGCGGGCGCGTCCGGCACGGGGGGCGTCCCCGGCTCGGGCGGCTGGGGCTGCGGGGTCGGCTCCACGGGTGCGTGCTCCTGTTGGGGCGGGGACGAACAGACGGTCGGGCGCGCGCATCGTACGTGGTCCGGCGGAGGGGCCGGCCACGCGGGGCACGACGGAGGGGCGGCCACCGGATGGTGGCCGCCCCTCGCGTCCCGGCGGGCCGGGTGGGTCTCAGCGGGTCAGAACTGGAGGGCCCAGGAGTCGATCTTGCCGGTGTCGTAGCTGGCGTTGTCCGTCACGCGGAGCTTCCACGTGCCGTTGGCGGCCTCGGCGGAGGCGTTCACGGTGTAGGTGGTGTTGATGTTGTCCGCGCTGCCGCCGGTGCCGAAGGCCTTCAGCGTGTAGGCGGTGCCGTCGGGGGCGATCAGCTGGACCTGGAGGTCGCCGATGTAGGTGTGGGCGATGTTCACCGGCACCTGGAGGGCCGAGGGGGCGTTGCCGGTGACGCCGCTGACGGTGACCGGGGACTCGACGGTCGCGTTGTCGGCGATGGCGTAGTCGGCGGTGTTCTCGAACTTCGGCCCGGTGGGCGGCGGGGTGGTGGTGCCGCCCCCGACGAGGAGGAGCTTGTTCGGGGAGCCGGTGCCGGGGTTGGTGACGACGTTCGGCGTGGCGGCGGTGGTGAGGGCGGTGGAGACCTGGGCCGGGGTGGCGGTCGGGTTGGCCCCGAGCCAGACGGCGGCGGCGCCGGCCACGTGGGGGGTGGCCATCGAGGTGCCGGAGATGGTGTTGGTGGCGGTGTCGCTGGAGTTCCAGGACGAGGTGATGGAGGAGCCGGGGGCGAAGATGTCCAGGACGGTGCCGTAGTTGGAGAAGCTGGAGCGGGCGTCGGTGCTCGTGGTGGAGCCGACGGTGATGGCCTCGGTGACCCGCGCGGGCGAGTAGTTGGAGGCGTTGGAGCTGTCGTTGCCGGCCGCGACCGCGTAGGTGATGCCGGCCGCGATGGAGTTGCGGACGGCCTGGTCGAGGACGGTGTCGACGCCGCCGCCGAGGCTCATGTTGGCGACGGCCGGCTTGACGGCGTTCCGCGTCACCCAGTCGATGCCGGCGACGACCTGGTCGGTGGTGCCGGAGCCGCTGTTGTCGAGGACCCGGACGCCGACGATCTTCGCCTTCTTGGCGACGCCGTAGGAGGAGCCCGCGACCGTGCCGGCGACGTGGGTGCCGTGGCCGTGGCCGTCCTGGGCGGTGTTGTCGTTGTCGATGGCGTCGTAGCCGTTGGAGGCGCGGCCGCCGAAGTCGCTGTGGCTGATGCGGACGCCGGTGTCGATGATGTACGCCGTCACGCCCTGGCCCGCGCTGTCCGGGTAGGTGTAGCTCTGGTTCAGCGGGAGGGCCTTCTGGTCGATCCGGTCGAGGCCCCAGGACGGCGGGGAGGGCTGGGTGCCGTCGACGGTGAAGACCCGGTTCTGGACCACGGACTTCACGGCGGGGTCGGCGGCGAGCTTTCTGGCCTGCGCCTCGGAGAGCTCGATCGCGTAGCCGTTCACCGCCGAGGTGTACGTCCGCTTGATCGTGGCGCCGAACTTGCCGGGGACCGCCCGGCCCCTGGCGGTCTCCGCCGGGGCGGACTCGTCGAGGGTGACGATGTAGCTGCCCGGGATGGTGCCTTCGGCGCCGGCGTTCTCGATGACGCCCTCCGCGGCCGACGGGGCGGCGGTGGCGGGGAGGGCGGAGAGCGAGCCGAGGGCGAGCGCCGTGACGGCCACGGCCGCGGCGGTGGATATCCGGCGGCGCGATGCGCGCATCGATGCCATGTGAGGTGTCCTCCTGGTGGGGGTGCTCCCGTGGGGGTGGAGCCCGAGTGACCTTCACTCACGACAGGGACATGACAAGAATATGAACGGTCCGGAGCGGTCCCGCGGCTCCCGTCCGCCCTGTCTTCGCCGAAAGATTGACGGATCCATAGGAATCCCGCAAGAGGACCTGCGCCCCGGCAACTCGCCCGCAACGAAGCAGACATGACCGACAGTCAGTTACGGGAGGGCGATCCCGGCACCCCTCACCTGCGAAGGTCCGCACCCGCGGCACCGGTACCGACTCCCTTTCCGGGAGCGGGAATTCACAGCGGCGTCACACGCGAAACGGGCCCGTCCCCGATCCCCCGGGAGACGGGCCCGTCGTCATGGCGCGATGCGGTCGACTCAGAACTCGTCGGCGCCGTTGCGGAGTTCGGGAGTCCAGTACCCCGTCTTCGCGACCGCCTCGTCGACCGCGATGCCGCCCGCCGGAGCGGTCACCACGACGCTGCCCTCGGCCGGGCCGTCGGCGGCGAAGAGGTTCACGTTGAACTCCTTCACCACCTTGTTGTCCTCGTGGACACCGCCGTTGGAGACCCGCACGTTGGCGTACGCGGGCGCGCCCGGGTTCAGGACGACGGGAGCGGCCGGCTTGCTCTTGGCGACCGGCGGGACGTCCTTGGCCGTCTGGATCTCGCCGAAGGCGATGAGCGGGTGACCGAGCAGGCGGCAGGCGCGGCCCGAGGTGTTGGTGGCGGTCAGGACGATGTGCTCGGTCGGCACCTCGTCGGCCTTCGCCGCGGTGATCTTGACGTCGCCGTGGGCGCAGACCGGCGCCGCGGCGTCGGAGGCGCCCTGGCCGGACTCCGTACCGCCGCCGGAGGCCGTCTCCCCCGTGGTCCCCCCGGTCGAGCCCTTCGCGGCGGCCGGGGCGGCGGAGGCGGTCGCGTCCCCCGACGCGCCCGTGGAACCGGTGGAGCCCGTGGTGCCCGTGGAACCGGTGGTGCCCGTGGAGCCGGTGGTGCCCGTGGTGGCCGAGGCCGCCGGGGCGCCGGACGAGGTCGTGGCGCTGCCGGCGTCCTTGGCGGCGTCGTCCCCGCCGCAGGCGGTCAGGCCGAGCGAGGCGGCGGCGACGGCGGCGGCGAGCAGGGCGGTCCTGGCGGTCCTGAGGTGTGACGTACGCATGTCGGTGTTCCCCCGTGAAGCGTGGAGCGTGAAGCGGTCGGTTGTTGCCGAGTACAGCCTCCGCCCCGGCACTGCCGTACCGCTTGCGTATCGCTAACGCCCCGCCGCCAGCCGCGCGAGCTGCTCCGCCGCCCGCGCCGAACCCTCGGTGAAACCGGCCGCCTCCGCGTCGGCGGCGGCGCGTTCCAGCTGGTGGGCGGCCTCCTCCAGCCGGCCGATGCCGGCCAGCGCCTCGCCCCGCACGATCCGCAGCTGGGCCTGGACGACGACGGCGTCGGGCGCGACGAGTTCCCCGGCGCGAAGGACGTGCGCCAGCGCCTCCTCGTACTCCCCCGCCCGCAGGCAGTGCCCGGCCAGGTGCTGGAGGGTCAGCACCTGCGTGGACGGGTGCCCGGTCCGGTCGGCGAGCGCGACCGCCTCCACCATCAGCGCGCGGGCCCGGCCGCACTCACCGGTGGCGTCGAGGACGGCCGCGTGGTTGACGACGGCGATGGCCTCGCTGACCGGGTCGCCCGCCAGCGCGGCGAGCGCGGGCGCCCGCTCCAGGTGGACGAGCGCCTCCTCGTGCCGCCCCTCCTCGTGCAGGATCCAGCCGAGCAGCGCCCGCGTCCGGGACTGCGCGTCGGGGTCGCCGACCGCGTCGGCCGAGGCGAGCCCCGCCTCCAGCAGCGGCGTCCAGCCGTCCTGGAGCCGCATCAGCATCAGCGGCCAGGCCATCAGGGCCAGCCGCCAGGCCCGGTCGTGCAGACCGAGCGCCCTGGCGGCGGCCACGGCCCCCTCCAGGGCGGGGCGTTCGGCCGCGTACCAGTCGAGGGCGGCGGCCCGGCCCTCGAACTCGGGGATCGCGGCGGGCCTGCGCGCGTCGGCGGGCAGCGCGTAGCAGGGCTGCGAGCCGGGCTCGGCCGCCGCGTCGGCCGCGAGGCCCGTGTACAGGTAGTGGTCGAGGAGCCGGCGCAGCCCCTCCGGGTCGGCCTGCGCCGCGAGTCCGCGCGCGTAGAGCCGGACGAGGTCGTGCGGGGTCCAGCGGCCGGGCACCGCCTCCGTGAGGAGGTGGGCGGCGGCCAGCCGCTCCAGGTCGGCCGCGGCCCGCGCGGGGGTGGTGCCGGCGAGCGCGGCGGCGGCGAAGTGGTCCAGGTCGGAGCCGGTGTGCAGGCCGAGGGCCCGGAAGGTGCGGGCGGCGGACTCGGGGAGCTGCTGCACGGTGAGCCGCAGCGCGGCGGAGACGCCGACGTCCTCGACGTCGAGGAGGGCCAGCCTGCCCTGCTCGCAGGCGAGTTCGCCGACCATCGCGCCGAGCGGGCGGCCCGGGCGCTCGGCGAGCCGGGCGGCCGTCACCCGCAGGGCCAGCGGCAGCCCGTCGCAGAGTCCGGCGAGCCGGGCCGCGGCGTCCGGCTCGGCGGCGACCCGCTCCTCCCCCAGCACGGTCGCGAGGAGCGCCGTCGCGTCGTCCTGCGGCAGCTGGCCGAGCGGCACCGGACGGGCGGCGTCGGAGGCGATCAGCCCGCCGAGCCGGTCCCGGCTGGTCACCACGGTCACGCAGTGCTCGCCGCCGGGCAGCAGCGGCCGGACCTGCTCGGAGGAGCGGGCGTTGTCGAGGACGACGAGGATCCGGCGGCCCGCGGTGAGGCTGCGGAAGAGCGCCCCGCGCCCCACGGCGGTCTCCGGCACCCGCTGCTGCGGCACGCCGAGCGCGAGCAGGAACTCCCGCAGCACGACCCCCGTCTCGGGCGCAGGAGTGTCGCTGAAGCCGCGCAGGTCGGCGAAGAGCCGCCCGTCGGGGAAGCGGGCCCGCCGCCGGTGCGCCCAGTGCACGGCGAACGCCGTCTTGCCGACCCCGGCGGCCCCGGTCACCAGGCACACGGCCCCGTCCCCGCCGCCGGCCGCCCGGTCCAGCACCGCCGCCTCGGCGTCCCGTCCGGTGAAGCCGCGCGGCGCCCGCGGCAGCAGCTCGGGCACGGCCACCTCGACCGCCTCCCCGGCGGACGCGGGCACGGACGCGGGCGCCGGCGCCGGCGCGGGGACGAGCACCGCGCCCGCGTCCCGCAGCAGCCCCGCGTACGTCTCGCTCAGCGCCGCGCCCGGATCGACGCCCAGCTCCTCGGCGAGCAGCCGGCGGGTGCGGTGGTACCAGTCGAGCGCGTCCGACCTGCGGCCCGCCCGGGCCAGCGCGGTCATGAGCGCGGCGGCCAGCGACTCGCGCAGCGGGTGCGCGACGGCCTCGGTCCGCAGCACGGCGGCGGCCCTGCCGTGCTCGCCGAGCTTCCCGTACGCCTCCGCCAGCGCCTCC
Organism: Streptomyces sp. NPDC058758; assembly: GCF_042746075.1. Classification (NCBI taxonomy): domain Bacteria; kingdom Bacillati; phylum Actinomycetota; class Actinomycetes; order Kitasatosporales; family Streptomycetaceae; genus Streptomyces; species Streptomyces sp. NPDC058758. The sequence continues at coordinate 107,458 of NZ_JBHYPS010000022.1, forward strand.
ACCGAGGTGAGCCGCAGCTCCTCCAGGGCGGTGGCGGCGGCCTCCAGCGGCCCGCTCGGCACGGTGCCGGTGAGCGCGGGCCCCTGCCAGTACGACAGCGCCTCGCGCAGCATCCGCACGCTGTCGGCCGCGTGCCGCTGCGCACCGGCGAGCCCCACCAGCTCCTCGAACCGGTGCGCGTCCACCAGCGATTCGGGCATCCGCAGCAGGTACGCCGAGCCCTGCGTCGTGAGCTCCACCCCGTACGCCTCGGCCCCGTGCGCGGCGAGCAGCGCCCGCAGCCGCGACACGTGCCCCTGGAGCACCGTCTTCGCGTGCGTGGGGGGCTCGTCCTCCCACAGCGCGTCCATCAGCCCCGTCACGTTCACGGCCGTGTTGGGGCGCAGCAGCAGCGCGGCCAGCAGACTGGTCCGCTTGGCCGGCCCCGCGGCGATGTCGCCGCCCTCCGTCACGACCGCGACGGACCCGAGCAGCCGGAACTCCACCCGTACCTCCGCGTCATTCTCCCCCGCTGCCCCCGCCACCAGACAATACGCGCCGCCCCACCCCCCACCTGCACCGATCCCGCCCCCACCCCCCGATTAGGCCGAAACCAGCGGCCCGGCCCACCCACGACCCCACGGCACACCGCAAAAAGCCGCCCGCCCCGCTCCACCGCGAGTCGGACGGCCTTCCACCGGTCGGGTCAGACGTTGAGGCGGAACGTTCAGCGCAGCGCTCCCACCTGCGAAAACGCGGTTCTCGGAGCCCTCATCCAGCACGGTGCATGTTCATCCAGCAGATCCAGCACACGCGACCGCAGCGAGGTGGCCATCCATCGTGGCGTTGTGTACACATGGGACACTCGGTACGCTTGAGCGCATGACGCAGCCACTGCCCATAGAGTCCATCCGCGACGTGCGTGCACACTTGGCGGAGGTCGTGGAGCGCGCCGACCGCGACGACGTACCCACGGTGATCACGCGCCGAGGCAAGGAAGTAGCCGCCGTCGTCTCCATCGACGTACTGCGCAAGTACCAGGAGTGGGAAGAGCGCGAGATCAACCGGATCATCGACGAGCGCATGGCCAATCCGGCGCCCGGCATCCCGATCGAGGACATCATGAGGGAGACGCTGGCGCGCAGTGAGTGAGTACCGAACCGTCTTCCGCCCTGAGGCGCAAGCCGAACTTCGGAAGATCCCTCGCGACATGGCGCTGCGCATCCTGGCCAAGCTGACCGAACTGGAGACCGACCCGCTCGGATTCAACACCACCGCACTCGTGTCCCAGCCGGACCGCCGCCGGCTGCGTGTCGGCGACTACCGCGTCGTCTACACGATCGACAACGGGGAACTGGTGGTCTGGGTCGTCCACGTGGGGCACCGGTCCACCGTTTACGACACCTGATTACCACTGACCCCGCGTCAGAATATCCAGCGCCCATCCAGCACGGTGACGACGAAGGGGTCGGACTCGATAGAGTCCGACCCCTTCTGAACTGCGCGTTTGACTCAACGTCTAACACGCAGCAAGCGCACGACTACACGTTGAAGCGGAACTCCACCACGTCGCCGTCCTGCATGACGTATTCCTTGCCTTCCATGCGGGCCTTGCCGGCGGCTCGGGCGTCGGCGACGGAGCCGGTGGCGACGAGGTCGGCGAAGGAGATGACCTCGGCCTTGATGAAGCCCTTCTGGAAGTCGGTGTGGATGACGCCGGCCGCCTCGGGGGCCGTGGCGCCCTTCTTGATCGTCCAGGCGCGGGACTCCTTCGGACCGGCCGTGAGGTAGGTCTGGAGGCCGAGGGTGTCGAAGCCGACGCGGGCGAGGGTGGCGAGGCCGGGCTCCTCGGCGCCGACGGACTGGAGGAGCTCCATGGCGTCCTCCTCGTCGAGCTCGGCGAGGTCCTGCTCCAGCTTGGCGTTGAGGAAGATCGCCTCGGCCGGGGCGACGAGGGCACTCTGCTCGGCCTTGAAGGCGTCGTCGGTCAGCTCGTCCTCGTCGACGTTGAAGACGTAGAGGAAGGGCTTGGTGGTGAGCAGGTGGAGGTCGTGGAGGAGCTCCGCCTTCTCCGAGCCCTGGACGATGCCCTGGGAGAAGAGGGTGTCGCCCTTCTCCAGGATCGCCTGGGCGGCCTCGACGGCGGCGACCTTGGGCGCCGTGTCCTTCTTGATCCGCATCTCCTTCTGGAGGCGCGGGAGGACCTTCTCGATGGTCTGGAGGTCGGCGAGGATCAGCTCGGTGTTGATCGTCTCGATGTCGTCCTTCGGCGAGACCTTGCCGTCGACGTGCACGACGTTCTCGTCCTTGAAGGCGCGGATGACCTGGCAGATCGCGTCGGACTCGCGGATGTTGGCGAGGAACTTGTTGCCCAGGCCCTCGCCCTCGCTGGCGCCGCGCACGATGCCGGCGATGTCGACGAAGTCGACGGTGGCCGGGAGGACGCGCTGCGAGCCGAAGATCTCGGCGAGCTTGGTCAGGCGGGCGTCGGGGACGCCGACGACGCCGACGTTCGGCTCGATCGTGGCGAACGGGTAGTTGGCCGCCAGCACGTCGTTCTTGGTCAGGGCGTTGAACAGGGTCGACTTGCCGACATTCGGCAGGCCGACGATTCCGATCGTGAGCGACACGGTGGCGACTTCCCTAGATACGGATGATGGGTCGATCCCCCAGTTTACGGGGGGTCCGGGGCGGGCCTCACCGGCCGTCGGGGACGGGCTCCGGCCGACTTCGGTCGTCTTCGGTCGAACTGCGTCGCCAAGGTCGCCCAAAGGGCGTGTCCCGGGCCCCTCCCGGCGCGTCCCGACCTACGTTGGTGAGGTGGAGCAGCACAGGACAAGTCAGCCGCAAGGCCGCCGACGGCCGCAGACCCCCCTCACACCGCCCGGCGCGCTCGTGGAGGTGGAGGGGGCCGGAGCGGGGGCGGCCACCGTCTACCGGGTCGGCGCCCCGGCCGCCGCGCGGCGGCCCGCGCCGCCCGTGGTGCAGGCCCTGCGGCGGCTGCCCTCGCCCCGGCTGACCGGGCTCGGCGCGGGGCTCTTCGCGGCGGCCGCGATGCTCGTCGTCGGCTTCCTCGACTGGCTGGTCCTGGACGGTTCGCCGCTGGCGTTCGGCCTGCTGTTCCTGCCCGTGAGCGCGCTCACCGCGCTCTGGGTGCGTACCGCCGACCTGGTCACCGCGCCGATCGCCGTCCCGATCGCCTTCGCCGTCGGCGTCGTGCCGATCGCGGGCGGCTCCGGCGGCTTCGGCGGCCAGGCCATGGCCGTGGTCACCGCCCTCGCGGTGCACGCGGGCTGGCTGTACGGCGGGACGCTGATCGCCGGGATCATCGCGAGCGTCCGGAAGGTGCGGGAGATGGGGCGGCGCCGTCGCCGGCCCGCGGGCCCGGCCGGTCCGAAGCCCGCGGGCCCTGGCGGTCCGAAGCCCACCGCCGCTCCTGCCCGCCGGAATCCGGCCGCGCCCCGCGACCGCCGCCCGGCCCCGTGACCCCCCGCCCCGTTCCGTAGCCCCTCGTCGGCCGGCTCGTCGGCCACCTGGCCGGACCCCTGAGCCGCCCGGGGCCGTCCGTGGTCCGTCCGTGATCCGCCCGTGGTCCGTCCGTGGTCCGCGCGGGGCCGCACGTGGTCCGTCCGGCCGCCGCTACGTCGCGCCGCGCGCGGCCATCGCCGCGCCGACGATGCCCGCGTCGTTGCGCAGTTCGGCGGGGACGATCTCGGCGCGGATGCCGTCGAGGTAGGGCAGGAACTTGTCGGCCTTGCGGCTGACCCCGCCGCCGATGATGAACAGCTCCGGGGAGAAGAGCATCTCCACGTGGGCGAGGTACTTCCTCAGCCGCTTGGTGGCCCAGTGCTCCCAGGTCAGCTCCTCGTCCTCGCGGGCCTTGGAGGAGGCGCGCTTCTCGGCGTCGTGGCCCTTGAGCTCCAGGTGGCCCAGCTCCGTGTTGGGGACCAGGCGGCCGCCGGTGAAGACGGCGGAGCCGATGCCGGTGCCGAGGGTCAGCAGGATCACCGTGCCGGTGCGGCCCCGGCCCGCGCCGAAGGTCATCTCGGCGACGCCGGCCGCGTCGGCGTCGTTGAGGACGGTGACGGGGAGGCCGCCGACGGCTCCGCTGATGAGGGCGCCCGCGTCGGTGTCGATCCAGGACGGGTCCACGTTGGCGGCGGTGCGGACCGTGCTGCCGGTGACCACGCCGGGGAAGGTGACGCCGACCGGGCCGGTCCAGCCGAAGTGCCCCACGACCTCCGCGACGCGGCCCGCGACGTCCTGGGGCGTCGCGGGCTGCGGGGTGAGGACCTTGTACCGCTCCTCTGTGAGGGCGCCCCGTTCCAGGTCCACGGGGGCGCCCTTGATGCCCGATCCGCCGATGTCCACTCCGAAGACGTTCATGGAATCAAGCTAACCGGCAGGGGCGGGTCCTACTCCTTGACGAGCTCGGCGGCCTCGGCGCGCAGGTCGCGGCGGAGTTCCTTGGGGAGCGAGAAGGTGAGGTGCTCGTCGGCGGTCTTGACCAGCTCCACGTCGGCGTAGCCGCGCTGCGCGAGCCACTCCAGGACCTCCTGGACCAGCACGTCGGGCACGGAGGCGCCGGAGGAGAGGCCGACCGAGGTCACGCCCTCCAGCCAGGCCTCGTCGATCTCGCTCGCGAAGTCGACCAGGTACGCGGCGGGGACGCCGGCCTGCTTGGCGACCTCGACCATGCGGATCGAGTTCGAGGAGTTCTTGGAGCCGACGACGATGACGAGCTCGGCCTGGCCGGCCAGCTCCTTGATCGCGGTCTGGCGGTTCTGCGTGGCGTAGCAGATGTCGTCCGACGGCGGGGAGAGCAGCTGCGGGAACTTGTCCTTGAGCGCGTCGACCGTCTCCATGGTCTCGTCGACCGAGAGCGTGGTCTGGGAGAGCCAGACGACCTTGGAGGGGTCGCGGACCTCGATCTTGGCGACGTCCTCGGGGCCGTCGACGAGCTGGATGTGGTCGGGGGCCTCGCCGGAGGTGCCGATGACCTCCTCGTGGCCCTCGTGGCCGATGAGGAGGATGTCGAAGTCCTCGTTGGCGTAGCGGACGGCCTCCTTGTGGACCTTGGTGACCAGCGGGCAGGTCGCGTCGATCGTCGCGAGCCGGCCCCGGCGGGCCTCCTCGTGGACGGTCGGGGCGACGCCGTGCGCGGAGAACATCACGATGTTGCCCGGCGGGACCTCGGTGGCCTGGTCGACGAAGATCGCGCCCTTCCGCTCCAGCGTCTGGACCACGTACTTGTTGTGCACGATCTCGTGGCGGACGTAGACGGGGGCCCCGTACTGCTCCAGGGCCTTCTCCACGGCGATCACGGCACGGTCCACGCCCGCGCAGTAACCGCGGGGAGCGGCGAGCAGGACACGCTTCGGGCGGTCGGTCGCGGTCCGGTCCGCGGGGGCGGGCTCGGGCGTCGGCGCGGGCGTTGCAGTCATGCGTCCCATCGTAAGGCCGCGTCGGTGAGCGCTTGGAGCGCGACCGTGTCCGAAACTGGCGCCATGGCTGAGAACGCGCAGGTGGACGGGGAGACGGCGGGGCCGTCGGACCACTCGGGGCTCCGGCGGACGCTCGGGTTCCGCGACCTCGTCGTGTACGGACTGCTGTTCATCGCGCCGATGGCGCCGGTCGGCGTCTTCGGGACGCTCGACGCGAAGTCCCACGGCGCCGTCGCACTGGTGTACGCCGTGGCGACGGTGGCCATGGCGTTCACGGCCCTCAGCTACGCGCAGATGGTCCGGGTCGCCCCGCAGGCCGGCTCGGTCTTCGCGTACGCCCGCAAGGGGCTCGGCGAGGGGCCCGGCTTCGTCGCCGGCTGGATGGCGATGCTCGACTACCTGCTGATCCCGGCCGTCGCCTACCTCTTCGCGGGCATCGCGATGGAGGCGCTGGTGCCCGAGGTGCACCGGTGGGTGTGGACGGGGATCGCGGTGGTGGTGACCACCCTGCTCAACCTGTGGGGGGTGCGGGCCGCGGCCCGGGTCGGCTTCGCGGTGCTCGCGATGGAGATCGTGGTGCTGCTGGTCTTCGTGGTGTCGGCGGTGGTGGTGCTCGTGCGCGACGGGGCGCAGCGCGACTGGTGGTCGCCGCTCGCCGGCGACGGGACCTTCTCGTTCGCGGCGGTGGTCGGCGCGGTGTCGGTGGCGGTCCTGTCGTACCTCGGTTTCGACGCGATCGCGTCCTTCGCGGAGGAGGTCACCGGCGGCTCGGCGAAGGTGGCGCGGGCGCTCCTGTTCTGCCTGGTGCTCGCGGGCGTCCTCTTCATCGCCCAGACCTGGCTGGTGGCGCTGCTCGAACCGGTCTCCTCCGCGGAGCTGGCGGCCGATCCGGCGAAGCAGGGCTCCGCCTTCTACGACGCCGTGGACAGCTCGGTCGGCGGCTGGCTGCACGACCTGGTGGCCGTGTCCAAGGCGATCGGCGCGGCCTTCGCCGCGCTGGCCGGGCAGGCGGCGGGCGGGCGGCTGCTCTTCGCGATGGGCCGCGAGGGGCGGCTGCCGCACGCGCTGGCGCGGACCGACTCGGGCGTGCCCCGGGTGGCGCTGCTGGTGTCGGCGACGGTGACGACGGTCGCGGCGCTGTGGGCGGCCGGGCGCGACGACGGCCTGGACCACCTGGTGTCGGTGGTCGACGTCGGCGCCCTGACGGCCTTCGTCCTGCTCCACGCGAGCGTCGTCGGCTGGTTCGCGGTCCGGCGCGCGGAGGGCCCGCCGCACTGGCTGAAGCACGTGGTCCTGCCGGTGGTGGGCGCGGCGATCCTGGTCGCGGTGATCGTGGAGGCCTCGGCTGCGGCCCAGGTGGTGGGCGTGATCTGGCTGGGCGTGGGCCTGGTCGTACTCGCCGTCCAGGGGGCGGGGCGAGGGCCGGCGGGGGTGTGAGGGGCGGGGGCGGCGGGAGTGTGAGGGACGGAGACCGGCGGGGGCGGCGAGCCGTGCGGGGGCCGTACGAGGGGGGCGAGGTTACGGGTCGGGGCGGGCGTTTCCGGGGGCCGGGGCGGGGGTGCGGCGGGTCGGACGGGGGTCGTGTGGCGGTGACGTTGTCGGGGGGCGCCGTTACGCTCGGTTCATGGGTATGACTACGTCCGCCGAAGCGCCGCTTCCCGTCGGTGAGGTCTCCCGGATGATCGGGGGGTGGATCGACCGGCTGGGGGCGATCTGGGTCGAGGGGCAGATCACGCAGCTCTCGCGGCGGCCCGGGGCCGGGGTCGTCTTCCTGACGCTGCGGGACCCCTCGCACGACGTCTCGATCGGGGTGACCTGCTACCGCCAGGTCTTCGACGCGGTGGCCGACGTCGTCTCGGAGGGCGCGCGGGTCGTCGTGCGCGCCAAGCCGGAGTGGTACGCGCCGCGCGGGCAGCTGTCGCTGCGGGCGGCGGAGATCAAGCCGGTCGGGATCGGCGAGCTGCTGGCCCGGCTGGAGCAGCTGAAGCGGGGGCTCGCGGCCGAGGGGCTGTTCGCGCTCGACCGGAAGAAGCCGCTGCCGTTCCTGCCGCAGCTGATCGGCCTGGTCTGCGGCCGGGCCTCGGCGGCCGAGCGGGACGTGCTGGAGAACGCCCGGCGCAGATGGCCCGCCGTCCGCTTCGAGGTGCGGAACGTCCCGGTGCAGGGCGTGAAGGCGGTGCCGGAGGTGATCCAGGCGGTCCGGGAGCTGGACGCGCACGAGGACGTGGACGTGATCGTGGTGGCGCGCGGCGGCGGCAGCGTCGAGGACCTGCTGCCCTTCTCGGACGAGCAGCTGGTCCGGGCGGTCGCCGCGTGCCGGACGCCGGTGGTGTCCGCGATCGGGCACGAACCGGACTCCCCGCTGCTCGACCTGGTGGCGGACCTGCGCGCCTCCACGCCGACCGACGCCGCGAAGAAGGTCGTCCCGGACGTCGGCGAGGAGCTGGAGCGGGTGCGGGGGCTGCGCGACCGGGCGCTGCGCACGGTCCGGGGGCTCCTGGAGCGCGAGGAGCGGGGGCTCGCGCACGCGCTGGCCCGGCCGGTGATGGAGCACCCGCAGCGGATGGTGGAGGTCAGGGAGGACGAGCTGGACGCGCTCCTGGCGCGCGGCCGGCGGGTGTTCGGGCACCTCCTCGACCGGGCGGACTCGGAGCTGGCGCACACGCGGGCGCGGGTCCGCGCGCTCTCCCCCGCGGCCACCCTGGAGCGCGGGTACGCGGTGCTCCAGCGGGCGGACGGCGCGGTGGTCCGCGCGGAGGCGGAGGTCGCGGAGGGCGAGGAGCTGCGGGCCCGGGTGGCCGAGGGCGAGTTCACGGTGCGCCGGGCCTGAGGAGGCCGGGGCGGGACCACGAGGGTCGACGAGAGTCGCGGAGGACGGAGAAGAGATGGCAAGCGGTACCAAGACGGCGGCGGCGCCCGGTTACGAGCAGGCGCGCGACGAGCTGATCGAGGTCGTCCGGCGCCTGGAGGCGGGCGGGACCACCCTGGAGGAGTCGCTGGCGCTCTGGGAGCGCGGGGAGGAGCTGGCGAAGGTCTGCCGGCACTGGCTGGAGGGCGCCCGCGCCCGGCTCGACGCCTCGCTGGCGGCCGAGCGCGAGGAGGACGAGGCGGACGGGGAGGACGGGGAGGAGTAGGGCGGGGGAAGGCCGGGAGGAGAGGGCCGAGGGAAGCGGGACGGGACGGGGGCCGGCGGCGGTCCCGCTAGACTGGCACGAGTGAAGCGGATCACTATCCGGATCGGATAGTTGAATTTTCACCAATCCTGGGCGTACTGTCGAGACGTCGCCCGGGATTCCCCGCCGGGCGGTCCCCTTGCAGTCCGGAAGGTACGCAGCATGTCCCTCGTTCTCGACCCCGCCGCCCAGGACCTCCTCTTCCGCGAGGCCCGCACCGCCAACACGTTCACCGACGAGCCGGTGACCGACGAGCAGGTCCAGGCGATCTACGACCTGGTGAAGTACGGCCCCACCGCCTTCAACCAGTCCCCGCTGCGCATCACCCTGGTCCGCTCCGAGGAGGCCCGCGAGCGCCTCGTCGGCCACATGGCCGAGGGCAACCAGGCCAAGACCCGCACCGCGCCGCTCGTCGCGATCCTCTCCGCCGACAACGAGTTCCACGAGGAGCTCCCGGCCCTGCTCCCGCACTTCCCGCAGGCCAAGGACATGTTCTTCGCCGAGCGCCCGGTCCGCGAGGGCTCCGCTCTGCTGAACGCCGCCCTGCAGGCCGCGTACTTCATCGTGGGCGTCCGCGCCGCCGGCCTGGCCGCCGGCCCGATGACCGGCCTGGACTTCGCCGGCGTCCAGAAGGAGTTCCTGGACGACGACCACACCCCGCTGATGGTCGTCAACATCGGCAAGCCGGGCGAGGACGCCTGGTTCCCGCGCTCCCCGCGCCTGGCCTACGACGACGTCATCACGACCGTCTGAGCCCGATCCGCGCACGACGAAGCCCCCGGTGTCCGCACACCGGGGGCTTCGTCGTGCTCCGGGGCCGCCTCACGGGCCCTTCGGCCCCCCGGCCTTCCGGGGACGGGGGTCCGGGACCGAGGGGCCCGGGAGGTCAGGCCGGCTTCGACGTGAGCGCGCCCGCCATCTCGGCGAGGGTCTCGAAGGACGCCGTGCCGGCGACGACCGTGGTCGCACCGGCCTCGGTCCGCACCAGCGCGTCGTACTTGGGGCCCTCCCAGCGCTGCCACTCCCGGCCGCCCACCGTCTGCGTCTTCCCGGTGTTCTTGGCCGCGTGGGTGACCTTGGGCACGAACTTCTTCGGCTCCGCCGTCGACTGGTTCACCGAGACGTACTGGGTGTCCGGGGAGAGGAAGCCGAGCTGCCAGGCGTCGGCCTGCTCGCGCTTGTACGAGACCACCGTCGCCTTCCAGCCGTCGCCCAGGCCCTCGGGCGCGAGCACCGGATAGGGTGCCGCGCGCTGGGCCGTGATCAGCTCGACCCGGTAGTCCTTGGCCTTCACCGGCTCCGCGTCCTCGTCGTGCGGGATGAAGAGATACATGACCCCCGCGGCGACCATGATCACCCCGAGGGACTGGAACATCCCGCGTACCGTCTGCCTGCCTCGCTTAGCTGCCACGCCCCATATGGTCGCATCACGGTCCCGCGCTCATACGTGGGCCCCTCTGCTCAATTTGTCGACCTGGCGATAGAGTCACAGGCACCCTCCTTTTTCCGGCCGTCGTCGTACAGAAAGGTGCGCTCCGATGACCGAGCACCACCTCCCTCCCGAGCTTGAGGTCTCTCCCGAGGCCCCCGACCGCAACCTCGCCCTCGAACTGGTCCGGGTGACCGAGGCCGCCGCCATGGCCGCCGGCCGCTGGGTCGGCCGCGGTGACAAGATCGGCGCGGACGGCGCCGCGGTCAACGCGATGCGGACCCTGATCTCGACCGTCTCGATGAACGGCGTCGTCGTCATCGGCGAGGGCGAGAAGGACGAAGCGCCGATGCTCTTCAACGGCGAGCGGGTCGGCGACGGCACCGGCGCCGAGGTCGACATCGCCGTGGACCCGATCGACGGCACCACCCTGAACGCCAAGGGCATGCCGAACGCCATCGCGGTGCTCGCCGCCGCCGACCGCGGCTCGATGTTCGACCCGTCCGCGGTCTTCTACATGGACAAGCTGGTCACCGGCCCCGAGGCCGCGGACTTCGTCGACATCAACGCCCCCGTCTCGGTCAACATCCGCCGGGTCGCCAAGGCCAAGGGCATGAACGCCGAGGACGTCACCGTGGTCATCCTCGACCGCCCGCGCCACGAGGCCATGGTCAAGGAGATCCGCGAGACCGGCGCCCGGATCAAGTTCATCTCCGACGGCGACGTGGCCGGCTCGATCATGGCCGCCCGCGAGGGCACCGGCGTCGACCTGCTCATGGGCATCGGCGGCACCCCCGAGGGCATCATCTCGGCCTGTGCCATCAAGTGCCTGGGCGGCGTCATCCAGGGCAAGCTGTGGCCGAAGGACGAGGCCGAGCGCCAGAAGGCCCTCGACGCGGGCCACGACCTGGACCGGGTCCTCACCACGACCGACCTGGTGAGCGGCGAGAACGTCTTCTTCGTCGCCACCGGCATCACCGACGGCGAGCTGCTGCGCGGGGTGCGCTACCGCTCCGAGACCGCGACGACCCAGTCGCTGGTCATGCGCTCGAAGTCCGGCACGATCCGCCAGATCGACTCCACGCACCGGCTCGCGAAGCTGCGCGCCTACAGTCAGATCGACTTCGACCGGGCCAACTGACACCGGAACCGGTCCGACGACGGCAGCGAAGAGGGGCGCCCCCATGTGCGGTGGGGGCGCCCCTCCCCGTACGGGACGATGAGTGCGGGACGAGTGAGTACGGGCCCGCCGGTACGGGACGAGTGAGTACGGGCCCGCCGGTACGGGGCCCGGGCGCGCGGTCCGTCAGCCGGCCTGGGCGACGCGCTCGGTCGCGGCCGCCTTGCGCAGCTCGACCTCGCGGCGCCGGCGGCGGGCCAGCACCACGCGGCGCTCGGCGGCGGTGAGACCGCCCCACACGCCGTACGGCTCGGGCTGGAGCAGCGCGTGCTCGCGGCAGTCGACCATGACGGGACAGCGGGCGCAGACCCGCTTGGCCGCCTCCTCGCGGGACAGCCGGGCGGCGGTCGGCTCCTTGGAGGGGGCGAAGAAGAGTCCTGCCTCGTCCCGGCGGCACACCGCCTCCGCGTGCCAGGGGCCGTCCTCGTCCTGCCGCGCGGGAGCACGCTGGGGCGGCACGGGGGCTACCTGGAGGGGCTGATGCGGCAGTTGCAGCACGGTCTACTCCTGACGACGGCTTCGCGAGCGAGCAGCGATGCACCAGCCCTACCCGCTGTGCGCGCGCCTATGCACCGCGTGTCCTCCCCATCCGGACTCCGGAGCCCCGGCGACGCATTCCGGTCATCTCCTGGCCGATACCCGGTGGGTGATCCGGAGGGACCGGCGGGTGGGAGTCGAAGGCACCGGCGGGGCGATCAATGGCCCAGGTGCTTGCGGACCCTCTTCTGGAGGTCCGTGACCCACTTGCCGCGCTTGGGTCTCGCCTCCACGTTCCCCAGCACCGCGTAGCCGTTGACGACCACCAGCGGGGCCTGGGGGTCGACCCCCTCCAGGTTCGTGACCTCGAAGTTCCCGAGGATGCCGGTGCCGGAGCCGCGCAGGCTGATGTTCTCCGGGACGCGGACCTCGACGTTCCCGAAGATCGAGGTGGCGTTGATGGTGGTGAGCGGCTGGGCGAAGATCGCCTCCGTCAGGTCGATCTCCACGTTCCCGAAGATCGCGAAGGCGTTGGTGCGGCGGGCGACCCGCCAGCGGCCCTTGCGGGTGGTGCTGGAGAACACCGCGACCAACTGGTCCGCGTTCCCCTCCGCGTCCTCGGGTCCGTAGGCGGCCGGGGCCGGTGTGGGGGCCGGGCGCGCGGTGGCCGGTCCGCCGTCGGCGGCCGGCAGGTCCCGCACGATCGGCTCCAGCTCGCCCACCGTCTTCGCCCGGTAGACGGCCTCGACCCGCTCCGCGTGCTCCTCCGCGTCGAGCCGCCCCTGGGCCAGCGCCTCCGCCAGGATCTCCGCGACCCGGTCCCGGTCGGCGTCGGAGGCGCGCAGCGCGCCCTGGGGATCGGCGTACGCGGGAGGGGCCGGGGGCGCGGGGGCAACCGGGGGCGCGGGAGGGGACGGGACCGCGGGAGGGGACGGAGGGGTGGGCGCGGTCGGGGGTGCGGGCGGCTGCGCGGGGTCGGGCTGCTTTTCGAGGTCCACGTCTCCACCCTGGCACACGCGATAGATCGCGACCAGGGAGCGGATCCCCCATCTCTCCCCTAGGGGACGAGGTGGCGGGTTGCGTCGCGGCGGGAAACCGCCGGGTTCCGGGCGCCTCCGCCGCCGTCGGCTCCGCCAGGATGAGGACGAGGGGACAGGGAGGACGGGCGGGCGGGAGGGTGCGGGAGATGACGGACGTTCAGAACGGCCACCGGCAGGATCCCGACGCCTTCGAAGGGCTCGTCCTGAGACGGCTCGACGAGATCCGCCGGGCACTGCGGGTCACCGGGCCCGGGTCCGATTCCGGTTTCGGGTCCGGGTCCGGGTCCGGGTGCGAATCCGGGTCCGCTCCCGACACCGGGTGCGGGTCCGTGCCGGCGGCGGACGCGGCCGCCGTGGTGCCGCCCGACGTGGAGGTCGTCGTCGGGGCGCGGACCATCGCCGAACGCTACGCGGCGCTCCAGCGCTCCGCCCGCCGCGAGATCCTCGCCCTCTCCGCCGGACCCGTCGTCGCCGTTCCCGCCGCCGACAACTCCGGGCAGCGCGAGGCGATGCGGGCCGGCGTGCGCTACCGGGTCGTCTACGACCGGGACGCACTCGCCCTCACGGACTCCGACACGCCGCCGCTGCTCGAACACTGGGCGTCGCTCGGCGAGGAGATGCGGGTCGCGTTCGGACTGCCGCTGAAGCTGGTGCTGGTGGACCGCGCGCGGGCCCTCGTCGTCCCCCTCGCGGACGGCACGGGGCCGGACGGCGCGGGGCCCGACGGGGAGCCGCGCGCCACCGTCCTGCGGTCGCGCCCGCTGCTCGACGCGCTCGGCTGGATCTTCGACCGGGTCTGGGACAGTGCGCTGCCGGTGCCGGTGGCGATCGCGGCGGCGGTCGACGGGCCGCTGACCGCGGAGGACCGGCGACTGCTGTCGCTGCTGCTGAACGGGTACACGGACCAGGCGATCGGGGCGCAGGTGGGGGTGTCGGAGCGGACGGTGCAGCGGCGGGTGCGGAGGTTGCTGGCGCTGGCGGGGGTGCGCAGTCGGCTCCAGCTCGGCTGGCACGCCGCCCGCCACCACTGGCTCTGACCCCCGCGCCCCACACGACCCGCGCCCGCGCCGCCGGTACGCGCTGCACCCGCGCCCCTCCGCGGCCCGCGCCCGCCCCGTCCCCGCGCGGCCCGCGCCCGCCCGTCCCAGTGCGGCCCGCGCCCCCGCCCCTCCGGCGGCCCGCGCCCGCGCCCCCTTGTGCGGGCTGGGTCCGCCGGCCCTGTGGGCCGTCGTCCCAGCGGAACGACTGCCCGCACCGGTCCGGCGGGAAGCGGTGACAGGAGCGGTAACAGGGGTGGTGGGATGCGGAGTTGTCGGGTTTACGTCAGGGCGGCAAGCCGACAGGGGCGGGGGACTGCCGGGGGGCCGGGCGCGTGGCAACGTGTCCGGCGTTCGCACACCAGGACGCCGCCGGAAGGACATCCATGTCCCGTCGCAGATCCACCGCGATACCCACCGCCACCGCCACCGCCCTCGCCCTCGCCGCCGCCTCGCTCGCCCTCACCGCGGGCCCCGCCGCGGCCGGTGCCGACCCCGTCCCGGCCGACCGGCTGGGCTCGCACGACCGGGCCCTGCTCGCGCAGTACGAGCGACAGCACGAGCAGCGGCGGCAGGCCGCTCCCGGCTTCGCGACGCTGCTCGTCGCCGTCGGCGAGGGGCGGACCGCCGAGGCCGAGGCGGCGCTCGCCGCGCTGGGCGTCGAGGCGCTCCGTACCGACGCCTCCGTCGGGTACCTGAAGGCCAACGTGCCGTTCGACCTGGTCGAGACGGTCGCCGCCCTCGACCCCGTGGTCGCCGTCGACCTCGACGAACTGCTGGAGGTCGAGGACACCCGGGCGGACGGCGGGGCCGGGGCCGCCGGAGGCCCGAAGCCCGGCGCCGGGGCGCCGGCCGCGCCGTCCGCCGCGACCCCGGACGCCAACCCGTACATGCCGACCCGCGAGACCGGGTCGACGGACTTCAAGGCGGACCACCCAACCTTCGACGGGCGCGGGGTCACCATCGGCGTCATGGACACGGGCATCGACCCGACCCATCCGGCGCTGGCGAGGACGACGACCGGTGAGCACAAGCTGGTCGAGACGGTCACCGGCACCGACCCGAACAACTTCGTCGACCTGCTCTTCGACTCCAGCTGGTTCCTGATGGGCCGGCAGCAGTCCGGCCCGACGGTCCACACCCCCGACGGCCAGGCGTGGACCGCGCCGCCCGGCTCCGACCTGCGGGTGCAGAACCGGGCGCTGGCGATGCCCGGCGGCGGGCAGCGGAAGATCGGCGTCCTCTTCCGGGACTCGGACGGATCGATCCGGGTCGACACGGACGGCGACTTCGACTTCACCGACGAGGAGGCGATGCGCCGGTTCGGCGAGGCCCGCCAGGTCGGGTACCTCGGCGCCGACGACCCGGCGACGCCGCTCAACGAGCGCGTTCCCTTCACCGTGGAGGCGAAGAGGATCAACGCCACCACGACGGGCGTGAACGTCAACGTGATCACCGAGGCGCACGGCACCCACGTCGCCGGCATCACCGCCGCCCACGGCATGTACGGCGGCGCCATGGACGGGCAGGCGCCCGGCGCGAAGCTGGTCTCGATGAAGGCGTGCCACTCCCTCGGCTGCTCCTCGGCCGCGCTGACCGACGGCATGATCGACCTCGCCACGAAGTACGGCGTGGACGTGATCAACATGTCGATCGGCTCCAGCCCCGAGTTCAACGACGGCCAGAGCGCCCGCGCGCTCGTCTACAACCGGCTGATCGACTCCACCGGGGTCCAGCTCTTCATCTCGGCGGGCAACTCCGGCGCCGGGACGAACACCGTCGGCGACCCGACCGGGGCCGACAAGGCGGTCAGCGTCGGTGCCGCGGTCTCCTCCGCCACGTGGTGGGCGAACTACGGCTCGGTGACGAAGGACGCGCGGGCCGTGTTCCCGTTCTCCTCGCGCGGGCCGCGTGAGGACGGCGGCTTCAAGCCGGACGTCACCGCCCCCGGCTCGGCCGTCTCCACCACCCCGGACTGGATCGCGCCCGCCTCGGTGCCGGAGACCGGCTACGCGCTGCCGCCCGGCTACTCGATGATGAACGGCACCTCGATGGCGTCCCCGCAGGCCGCCGGCGCCGGCGCGCTGCTGCTCTCGGCGGCGAAGCAGACCGGGGTGTCCGCCACCCCGGCCGAGCTGCGCGCCGCGATCTACTCGACGGCCCGCTGGAACGGCACGGCCGACGCCGTCGCACAGGGCCGGGGCCAGTTCGACGTGCCGAAGGCGTGGTCCGTCCTCGGGAAGGGGAAGGCGGACACGGCCGACGCCGTCACCGTCTCCGCGCCCGTCTGCACCCCGCTCTCCGGCAGGCTCGTCACCCCGCACCGGGGCAGCGGCCTCTTCAACAGCTGCGCCCCCGGCGCCGGCGGCCAGGCGGTCGGCGAGGAGCGGACGTACGAGCTGACGGTGACCCGCACCACCGGCCCGGACGCGCCCGTGGCGTACGAGACCGGGCTGAAGGGCGGCGGCGGGACCTTCTCCGTGCCGTCCTCCGTGGTCCTCGCCAAGGGCGTCCCGACCACCCTGGCGGTCACCGCGAAGCCGGGCGCCCAGGGCGTCCACTCCGCCGTCCTCACCCTGGACGACCCGGCCACCCGGGCCGTCGAGCAGCACGCGATGCTGGCCGTCGAGGCCGCCGTGCCGCTGACCGCCGGCGGCGCCCCGCTGACCGTCACCGGCGTCGCGCACCGCAACGGCACCGTCCACTACACGGTGGCCGTGCCCGCCGGGGCGAAGGCGCTGACCGTGTCGATGGACGGTCTGGACGAGGGCAGCCAGACCCGCTGGTGGGCCTTCCGGCCGACCGGCGTCTCCGGCGAGGCCTCCGCCGCCGGAACGATCTACTGCTACAACAACTACCTCGACGGCTACGGCTGCGACCCCCGGACCCGGACCTACGCGGCTCCCGCCGCCGGCGTGTGGGAGCTGGTCGTGGAGGCCCGCCGCACGTCCCCGCTGTGGGCGAACCCGTACGCGCTGACGGCGACCGTCTCCTAGCGGCCCACCGGGCGGAACGCCGGACGGCGGACCGACCGGAACACTCCACTTCGGCGCGGTCCCGGTCCCCGGTGAGCCTTACCTCACAGGATCGGGGCCGCGCCGGCGTTCTACGCTGGAGGGCGCGCCCGCCAACGGAGGCGGCGCGCCGCTGTCTGCCGAGTGAGGAATGGCCGCCGTCATGCCCGAGTTTGCGTACTCCGATCTGCTGCCCCTGGGAGAGGACACCACGCCCTACCGGCTGGTGACCGCCGAGGGCGTCTCCACCTTCGAGGCCGACGGCCGTACGTTCCTCAAGGTCGAGCCGGAGGCGCTGCGCAAGCTGGCCGCCGAGGCGATCCACGACATCCAGCACTACCTGCGCCCGGCCCACCTGGCCCAGCTGCGGAAGATCATCGACGACCCGGAGGCGTCGGGCAACGACAAGTTCGTCGCGCTCGACCTGCTGAAGAACGCCAACATCGCCGCCGCCGGCGTGCTCCCGATGTGCCAGGACACCGGCACCGCGATCGTCATGGGCAAGCGCGGGCAGAACGTGCTGACCTCCGGCCGCGACGAGGAGGCCCTGTCGAAGGGCGTCTACGACGCGTACACCAAGCTGAACCTGCGCTACTCGCAGATGGCCCCGGTGACCATGTGGGAGGAGAAGAACACCGGCTCGAACCTGCCCGCGCAGATCGAGCTGTACGCGACCGACGGCGGCGCCTACAAGTTCCTCTTCATGGCCAAGGGCGGCGGCTCCGCCAACAAGTCCTTCCTCTACCAGGAGACGAAGGCCGTCCTCAACGAGGCGTCCATGATGAAGTTCCTGGAGGAGAAGATCCGCTCGCTCGGCACGGCCGCCTGCCCGCCGTACCACCTGGCGATCGTCGTCGGCGGCACCTCCGCCGAGTTCGCGCTCAAGACCGCGAAGTACGCCTCCGCGCACTACCTGGACGAGCTGCCGACCGAGGGCGACGCCGCCACCGGCCACGGCTTCCGGGACAAGGAGCTGGAGGAGAAGGTCTTCGAGCTGACGCAGAGGATCGGCATCGGCGCGCAGTTCGGCGGCAAGTACTTCTGCCACGACGTGCGCGTGGTCCGCCTCCCCCGGCACGGCGCCTCGCTGCCCGTCGCGATCGCCGTCTCCTGCTCGGCCGACCGCCAGGCCGTCGCGAAGATCACCGCCGAGGGCGTCTTCCTGGAGCAGCTGGAGACCGACCCGGCGCGCTTCCTGCCGGAGACCACCGACGAGCACCTCGACGCCGACGGCGACGTCGTGAAGATCGACCTGAACCAGCCGATGGAGCAGGTCCTGGCCGAGCTGACCAAGTACCCGGTCAAGACCCGCCTCTCCCTCACCGGCCCGCTGGTCGTGGCCCGCGACATCGCGCACGCCAAGATCAAGGCGCGGCTCGACGCCGGCGAGGAGATGCCGCAGTACATGAAGGACCACCCGGTCTACTACGCGGGCCCGGCGAAGACCCCCGAGGGGTACGCCTCCGGCTCCTTCGGTCCGACCACGGCCGGCCGGATGGACAGCTACGTGGAGCAGTTCCAGGCGGCGGGCGGCTCGATGGTGATGCTCGCCAAGGGCAACCGCTCGCAGCAGGTCACCGACGCGTGCGGCACGCACGGCGGCTTCTACCTCGGCTCCATCGGCGGCCCGGCCGCCCGCCTCGCCCAGGACTGCATCAAGAAGATCGAGGTCCTGGACAACGAGGAGGACGGCATGGAGGCCGTCTGGAAGATCGAGGTCGAGGACTTCCCGGCCTTCGTCGTCGTCGACGACAAGGGCAACGACTTCTTCCAGAACCCGGCGCCCGAGCCGACGTTCACGCACATCCCGGTGCGCCAGGGCTCCCAGCTCTCGTAACCCGCGGTAGCACCACCACCGCCCCCCGGTCCCCGCGGACCGGGGGGCGGTGTCGTTCCCGGTCGGCACCTTCCGCACGGAAAGTCGCTACCGACCGGTAGTCAGCAGGACATCTACTGGCCAGTATGGGTCGCGAGCATGTCAACCACTGAGACGGTCGACCACTCGGGAGCCCCCATGCCCTCCGCCAAGTCCGCAGCCACCGCCACCGGCCTCCTCGGCCTCACCGCCCTCCTCGTCGTCGGGCCCGCGCCCGCCGCCTCCGCCGCCGACCCCGACACCCACCTCGCCTCGGCGGCCGCGGTCGAGGGCGTGGACTACGCGACCTGGCGCCGCGACGTCGCCGCCGTGGTCGCCGAGGCCCGCCCCTATGTCGAGGCGCGCGCCGAGGACGCCGGCACCGAGCGGCAGGCGATCGTCCTCGACATCGACAACAGCTCCCTGGAGACGGACTTCCACCCGTTCTGGGAGCTGCCGACGCCGGCGATCCCCGAGGTCCACGCCCTGGTGAGGGACGCCCACGCGCGCGGGGTGAAGGTCTTCTTCGTGACCGCGCGCCCGGGGATCGTCCACTCCCTCACCGAGTGGAACCTCAAGAAGGTCGGCTACCCGGTCGACGGGCTGTACGTGCGCTCGCTGCCCGACCTGTTCGCCGAGGTGAGCGCGTACAAGACGGAGAAGCGCGCCGAGATCGAGGCCAAGGGCTACACGATCATCGCGAACATCGGGAACAACACGACCGACGTCGTCGGCGGTCACGCCGAGCGCGCCTTCAAGCTGCCGGACTACGGCAAGCTGTCGTGACCCGCCCGCCCGGCTAGCGGGTGAGGTGGAACTCCAGCTTCGAGTAGTCGCCGTCGGGGGTCGAGCGGATCCAGCCGCGGACGTCCTTGAAGTCGCCGGTGCCGCCGGTGACCGCGATGTCGAACGCGGCCGGGGAGTCGTCAGTGGGGTCCGCGGAGAGCAGCGTCTGCCCGGCGATCGCGCCGCCCGGGCCGCCGTTCAGGACGAAGGTGCCGACGCACATGAGGTCGGCCGGGTTGCCGGCGCGCGCCACGGTGCAGACGACTCCGTCCCTGCCGACCTTCTCGCCGCCCTTGGTGCGGGAGAGGTCGTCGGCGAAGGCGAAGGAGTCGCCCACCTCGGGCGCCGAGCCGCTCTCCCCGCCCCCGTCCGCCGGGACCTCCTTGGCGTAGAGGGTGAACTCGAAGCCGTCGGCCGCGGGTGCGGCGGGGGCCGCCGGCGCGGCGGTGGTGGTGAGGGCGACGGCGGCGGCCGTCGCGGCGCCGAGCGCGCCGAGCCTCCTGAGGCTGGTGCTCCGGATCATGGACTGCCTCCCTGGCGGGGTGGGTGTCCTCCCCCTTCGGGCCGTCCTCACATTGTGCGACCGCCGTCCGGGGGACGCACGCCGTCGGGAATGATGGGGCCATGCCCGTCAGAGCCCCCTTCCTCCGTACCGCCCTGCTCGCGGCGGCCCTGCTGACCGCCTGCGGTACGACCCCGGAGCCGGGCGCCCCGGCGTCCGGAGCGGCGGCGAAGCCGTCCCCGACGTCGCCGTCCCCGGCGCCCACCGCGTCCGCCGCCCCGAAGGCGGCGGCGTCCGTCGGCGGCCCCGGCACCGCCTGCGCGCTGCCCGTCTCCTTCTCCCTCGCGGAGGGCTGGGAACCGGAGACGGTCGAGAAGCCCGAGGACCCCGACTTCGCCGCGCTGGTGGAGCAGGGCCCGGCCACGATCGTGTGCGAGGCCACGTCGGAGGGGACCCCGCACATCGGCTTCCTGCGGGTGTGGACCGCGCCGAAGGGCCCGGCCGGGGCCGCCCTGTCGGCCTTCGTGAAGGACGACAGGACCAAGGCGCTCGTCCTGAAGGACGTGAAGCTGGGCGGCACGGCCGCCGTGGAGGCCCGCTACTCCGCGTACAGCGCCCTGGAGGAGGAGTGGCGGGACGGACGGTCCTTCGCGGTGGAGACCGCGAAGGGCACGGTCGTCATCGTGGAGCTCGGCGGCCTCGACGCCGAGGAGGACGCCGTGGTCGCCGCGTACGAGCTGGCGAAGTCGACCTTCGAGGTCGCCTGACCGACGCGCGGAAGGCCCGCGCGGAAACCCGGCGCGGACGGCCGGCGCGGGCGGTCGCGTGAAAGAGCCGTGGGGCCCCCCCCCCCCCCCCCCCCGGGGGGCCCCGGGGGGGGGGGGCGCGGGCCGGCGCCCCCCCCCCCCCCGCGGGGGCGGGGGGGGGGGGGGGGGCCGCGGGGGCATCGCCAGGG